>JAJRSN010000495.1 GCA_024278715.1 Calditrichota bacterium | reverse complement strand
TGTAAACGGGAAAACAGTCTTGGAGAAATATACATAAATCCCGCGCCCATGGGTCCCATCAACCATTTATGTCCGCCGTTGGAAAGAAAATCTATGCGGAATGTTTCCACATTTAACGGCAGCGCCCCCAACCCCTGAATGCTATCAACCGAAAAAATAATATCGTTCTCTTCACACAATTGACCGATGACTTTTAAATTATTGCGGAATCCGTTGGAAAATTCAACATAACTAATGGAAAGCAATCGCGTGCGCGCGGATATTAGTTTCTTGATTTCCTGCGGATCGATCAAACCCGAATGGGAGGGAATGAGCTTGATTTTTACTCCGCGCCTTTCCAAATTTTTAAAAGGATAAACATTACTCGGAAACTCACAGTCGGGAATCAAAATTTCATCGCCTTCCCGCCAATTCAATCCGTTTACCAGATGATTAAACCCTTCCGACGTGTTGGTGATAAAAGCAATACTTTCCGCTTTGGCGTTGATCATCTTGGCGATTAATTCGCGGGTTTGACGGCGAATTTTATTGACTTCCGGGAAACTGTCGATATTGCCGATGCTCCGTTCATCCAGATACCATTCCATGCGATCGGTGACTCTTATGGAGAAAGGCGAGATAGCCGCATGATTTAAATAGATCTTTTGCGTGGTAATGGGAAATAGTTTACGATATTTTGATAAATCCATAATCAAATGCTCCAATATTTAGACAATTCCGAATCAAACCCGAAAATTAAGAGATTTAACGAAACGGTTCAAACCAATCTGGCGCTAAATGGAAATATTGTAAACAGATTTATTTTAACCTGCGAGCGGTTCTCTGTGTTTTAACCAGACTTTCGGAACCCCGCCGCAAGAAAGAGCGACAATTCCGCCTACGATTGCGCAGGTGGTGTCGCAATCCCCCAAACCGGAAACCGTAACCCACATCGCCTCCTCAAAATCATTCCCGTAATGCGCCGCGCACCAAATACAGAACGGAACCGTATCCTGAGCCGAGACTTTTTTTCCAGTTCCCAGTTCGGTTATTGCCCGTTCCGGCGCTTGTTTGGGAATTTTTTTCGCCTGTTCTATCCCGGATTTAACTTTACTTTGGGGTATCCAACAAAGCGCTTCATTGATAAAGTCTTTAGCGCTCTTAAAATTTCGCCGTGCGGCAAGAGCGGCGGCAACAGCCACCGCGATTGCTCCCGCCTGACCTTCCGGGTGGTAGTGAGTAACCATGGCGGATTTTCGCGCTTCACTGACCACGCGTTTCAGATCGTCTTTAAAAAAGGCGCCTAACGGAGCGACACGCATCGCCGCCCCGTTGCCATAGGATCCGTCTTTAAACAAAAACGGAGTAATCTCCCGCCAATCGTTTCCGCCCGCTATTGCCCGTAACAATCGCGCCGCTCCCCTGCCGTATCCCCGAAAAGGCTCTTTTGAAAAACGAAAAGCAAATTTCTTTATCAAACGATCCGGATTAATCTTCCCTTCTTCACGCAGCATTTCAACAACTGATAATGCCATGTGCGTATCGTCTGTCCATCGCCAAATACCGGACGGTAATTTCCGCTCGCCTTCATAAATAAGCCTGATGTCGGGAGAATAAAAAAACCGCTCTCCAAAGGCGTCGCCCAGAGAAAGTCCGTCCAAACTCAGTAAGGCTAATCTAAGATTATTTTCCATAGAACGTTTTTAAAATTTTATTCATCGTAAAACGGATTGTCCAGCCAAAAGGCAGCCGAATGGTGCGTGACGGTCGCCGGGTAATCGGAGAAATCGACCACTATGGCGTCAAATCGAACGGGATGTCCTTCAAATTCGGGGAATTCCTCCAAAAAAGCGTAAGCCGTGCGAATGAGAGAATTCTTTTTGCTTTTGTTTATTCTGAATTCAGCCGCAGCCAAAGGATCGGCTTTAAAACTTTTTACCTCGACAAATACAAGCGCATCTTCATCCAGAGCAATAATATCGATTTCTCCGTGCCCCGAACGATAGTTGCACTTAATTATCTTAAGTCCCCGACTCAACAAAAATTCGCGGGCGCGTTGCTCGCCCTTTTGTCCCAAGGACTGTTTGGAAGTCTGTTTCATAATAACATATTCAAATTAAGATTTAAATTTTACAAATACAAGTTGTGTTAAGTGCGGAAATATTTGTACATTTTGACCGGTCGTCAAATTTAACGCCAATCGGAGCTGCCATGAAAAGATATTTCAAAAGCGATGCGAATAATTTTTTCCGCTCTTTTATCTTAGCGGTTATCGTATTGTTGACAACGATTTTCAGCCTGACTTCTGCCGGTGAAATAGACACTCTCTTTATTCTGCAAACAACGGACGTTCACGGCAATATTTACCCCTACAATTATTTCACCGATAAAGAAGCGCCTTACGGACTGGCAAGAGCCTATACTAAAGTGAGCGAATACCGGCAAAAGCATGCCAATGTAATCCTTATCGACAGCGGTGATCTATTACAGGGCACTCCGTTAATTTATTACTTCAATAAAATCGAATCATCCGTTTTCAATCCTTTGATTTTAACTTTGAATTACATGGGTTACGACGCCTTTACCGTTGGAAATCATGATATTGAGCAGGGATTTCCGGTTTATTATCGCGCCTGGCGTTCTTCCGACTTTACCTGGCTTTCTGCCAACGGAATTCGTCCGGACGGCAGAACGCTGTTCGATCCGTACGTAATTTTAGAAACAAACGGAATTAAGGTCGGCGTTTTGGGATTGACCACTCCCGCCATTCCGATGTGGCTTGATTCCACGCTTTATCCGGGCATTTATTGGGACGACATGGTCGAAAGCGCCAAATACTGGGCTCCCGAATTGCGTTCGCAAGTGGATGTGCTTGCGGGATCGTTTCACGCCGGTTTTAATGAAAATTACAGTAAAAAGCAAACAGACCGTCTGGGACTTCCCAACGAGAACGCCTCCGGATTAGTCGCTAAAAAAATTCCGCTCTTTGACGTTGTCTTTGCCGGGCACTCCCATCGTCCGGTCGGCAGAATCGGTAAATCGTCATCGGTTGAAAAATCCAATATACTGGTTCGGGGCAAAAAAACAACGCTTTTGCTAAACGCCGGTTCAAGAGCCCAAAATATTGCCGTTGCCAGGTTCATTCTTGAGAAATCGGCGGACGGCTCCTTCGAGATTTTGTCTAAAGACGGCTGGCTGGAGCCGCTTAAAAACACACCGCCTTCGCAGGCGATTTTAACTTTAACCCGCAAATACCATGAAAAAACGTTAAAATACACCCACACCGTTATTGCCACCCTTACCGATACCTTAAAGGGAAGAATGGCTCGTTGGGAAGATACTCCTTTGATGGATTTAATCAACGGAGCTCAGCTTGAACTATCGAAGGCTGACATTTCTTTTGCCGCCTGTTTTAACGATCGTCTTTTGATTCCTCCGGGAAATTTGACCATAAAAGATGTTTATCAAATGTACAAATACGAAAATTATCTTTATGTGGTTGAAATGACCGGGCAGCAAATCAAAGATTTTCTGGAATACTCTTCTCAATATTTTCAATGGAAAAACGGCACAATTTCCGTTAATCCCAAAATGGCGGGTTACAATTTTGATATGGCTGAAGGCATCGGGTACCGGATTCACGTAAAGAATCCCCTTGGCTCCCGGATCACTGATCTGGTGGATTTAAAAACGGGCAAACCGCTTGATATGAAACGCATCTACCGGGTCGCCATGAACAGTTATCGCGCCACGGGCGGAGGCGGACATATAGCTGCGGCAAACGCGTCCGACGCGCCGATCATCTGGAAATCGCAGACCGAGATTCGCAATCTTTTGATCGATTACATTAAAAATAAAAAGATCATTAATCCAAAGACGAATCACAACTGGAAATTATTGCCCTAAAAGAAGATTAATTTAACAAGTAAATTCCCTCTGTTTTTTGCCGCCGCGGAAAAATCCGCTGCGGGGCGGACAAAACACGGCGATAATCTTTTAGCCTTAATTACTCTGCTAAAATTCTGTCAATTAAAAATGCGTAATCAAAGGCAACTTCTTTTAAATAATCGTAACGTCCCGAGGCGCCTGAATGCCCGGCTCCCATATTGGTTTTTAAGAGCAGCAGATTATCATCGGTTTTCAGCGCCCGCAATTTCGCCACCCATTTGGCGGGCTCCCAGTAACTGACCCGCGGATCGTTAAGACCTGCCGTGACGAGCATATTGGGATAATCCTGCGCTTTCACGTTATCGTAGGGCGAATACGATTTAATGTACCAGTAATATTCTTCGACGTTCGGATTGCCCCACTCGTCATATTCAATAACTGTCAGGGGAAGCGTGGGATCGAGCATGGTATTTAATACATCCACAAAAGGGACGTGGGCGATAACCGCTTTGAACAGGTCGGGACGCATGTTGGTAACCGCGCCCATCAATAATCCTCCCGCGCTGCCGCCGGCAACGGACAATTTTTGCGGATTTGTGTAACCCTCGTTAATTAAAAATTCGGCGCAGGCGATAAAATCCGTGAAGGTATTCTTCTTCTTTAACAGTTTACCATCTTCATACCATTGTCTTCCCAAATCGCCGCCGCCGCGAATATGCGCAATGGCATAAATAAATCCGCGATCGATCAAGCTGAAAATATTGGATGAAAAATACGGGTCTCTGCTTATTCCGTAAGAACCGTAGCCGTAAAGATACGCCGGATTCGATCCGTCCTTTTTTAATCCTTTGCGATAAACCATGGAAACAGGAATTTTAACCCCGTCTTTCGCCGTAGCCCAGACGCGCTCCATGGAATAATTGTCGGGATCGTATCCGCCCAATACTTCCTTTTTCTTTTTCAGTTCACGCTTTCGGGTCAGCATATTGTAGTCGTAAATCGAAGAAGGCGTTATTAAAGATTGATAATTAAAACGCAGAAGATTCGTATCGTATTCTCTGTTTCCCGTCAAATAAACCGTGTAAACCGGTTCTTCAAAATCAATAAAATAGGTCTTTCCGTTGAGCAAAGAGGTAACGCGAATTTTCTTTTGCCCGCGGTCCCTTAACAGAACAACAAGATAATCCTTAAAAACCTCGATTTCTTCGATCAT
>JAJRSN010000494.1 GCA_024278715.1 Calditrichota bacterium | reverse complement strand
GACCGCGATAGGAGTTATTGCTCTTTCCCGCCGAGATGCCTTTGGAAACAATGGTGCTTTTGGTGTTTTTACCAAGGTGGATCATCTTGGTTCCGGTGTCCGCCTGCTGGTAATTGTTGGTTAAGGCGACGGAATAAAATGCGCCGACGGAATTATCGCCTTTTAAAATGACGCTGGGATATTTCCAGGTTATTGCCGAACCCGTTTCGACCTGCGTCCAGGAAATTTTTGAATTTTCGCCTTTGCAAATTCCGCGTTTTGTCACAAAATTGAAGATTCCGCCTTTCCCTTCTTTGTCGCCCGGGTACCAGTTTTGAACCGTGGAATATTTAATTTCGGCGTTTTTTAAAGCGATTAACTCCACTACCGCGGCATGGAGCTGATTCTCATCGCGCATGGGCGCCGTACAACCTTCCAAATAACTGACATAACTACCGTCTTCGGCGACGATTAACGTGCGTTCGAACTGCCCGGTTTGGGCGGCATTGATGCGGAAATAGGTAGAAAGCTCCATGGGACAGCGGACGCCCTTGGGAATGTAAACGAATGATCCGTCGCTGAAAACCGCCGAATTTAAAGCGGCAAAAAAATTATCGGTAGGCGGCACAACAGAACCAAGGTACTTTTTAATAAGATCGGGATAATTTTGAACGGCTTCGGACATGGAACAGAAAATGATCCCCATTTCCGATAGCTTTTCTTTAAATGTGGTGGCAACCGACACGCTGTCAAAAACGGCGTCCACCGCCACACCGGCAAGAATCTTTTGTTCTTCCAAAGGTATTCCCAGCTTTGCGTAAGTTTCAAGCAGCTTTGGATCGACCTCATCCAGGCTCTCGTATTTTGGCACCTTTTTGGGAGCCGAATAATAGCGGATTGCCTGATAATCGATTTTGGGATAATGAACTTTCGCCCAGCGCGGTTCTTCCATTTTCAGCCAGTGCCTGAAAGCCTTTAAACGCCATTCGGTCATAAATTTTGGCTCTTTTTTCTTTAGCGAAATTGCCCGAACAATGTCTTCATTCAATCCGAGAGGTAATTCATCGGCTTCTATATCGGTGACAAAACCATATTTATATTCGCGTTTGGTGATTTCTTCGATCTTTTTCATCTCATCGCTCATAAAACACCTCTTTATTCCTGTTGCTTTCCGTTAAAAAAATTTCCGCTCATATCTTAATTTCATTTGAAAGATTGTCTTCGCTTGCCGCTTCGCTCTTAATCCACGTTAAATTGTTCTGCATTCGGGTCATTAAATCTTTTAAGGAAATTGAATATAGAAGCTGTGCAAATTCATCCTGAACAACCTGCATCGGCGTCCGGATATTGCACTTCAGAAGCTGTTCGCAGTCGCACAGTTTGCCGTCGTTGCACGAAACCATTTTCAAAGGTCCGTCAATGGATTCAACGACTTCCAGCAAATTAATCTTGTCAACCGGTCGCGCTAATGTGTATCCGCCTTTAACTCCCTGCACCGAAAGGAGCAACCCTTGTCTGGTTAACGTTTGCAACACCTTGCCCATTATTTCCTGCGGAATATGGTATTGTTTAGCCAACGATCGGGCTGTTACCAGATCGTCGAAATGGATTTTGTCTGCCATTTCCACCAGGGCAATCAGGGCATATTCCACTTTTTTACTAAAGCGCATCATAAATACGACTTTTTTAGTCTGGTTTCACTTCAAAAAAATACGACTTTTCGAGTCGCATTTAAAGAAACGAAATTTAAACAGAAGATTATTCCATGGCAAATTTATTTTTTAGTCTTTACATTGAGTAATTTGTAACAAGATATTATTTAATCTCAGAAAAAAATTTATTGACACTTCTTTTAAGTTTAATTATATTTGGTCACCTAAAACGGTGCTTTATTTAAGCATTGGAGTGCATCCCGCCGTGGCGGGAAGGTCAGGGAGTCAGAAGATTCACTTTAATTGATTTAACATTGTTTTTTGAAATAATTTTATTTTTGGGGCTGTAGCTCAGTTGGGAGAGCGCTTGAATGGCATTCAAGAGGTCAGGGGTTCGAATCCCCTCAGCTCCACTTTATCCCGCCTGACGGCGGTTTTTTTATTTGTACAGGCAAGATGCTTACGCTATCCGGAATGTCGTTCTTCCAATACTTTTACTACGTCCCTTAATCCGAATCCGCGGGCTTTGAGTAGAACAAGCAGGTGATAAATCAGATCCGCTGATTCCTCCAACAGGCGCTCGTTATTACCGTCAACCGCGTCAATCACTACCTCGGTCGCTTCTTCTCCAACCTTTTGGGCTATCTTTTTAATGCCCTTACTGAATAATTTTGAAGTGTACGAATCGGATTGCGGATTCTTTTTTCGATCTTCGATGATTTCTTCCAAATACTCTAAAAATTGCAGCGATCCACGGTTTTGTTCCGCAAAGCAGGTGTCCTTTCCGGTATGACAAACCGGACCCTGCGGATTGGCTTTGATCAAAAGCGTATCCCGATCGCAATCAATCAAAATGTCAACAACTTTCAGATAATTGCCCGAAGTTTCACCTTTTGTCCAAAGCGTTTGACGACTTCTGCTAAAGAAGGTGACCAGACCGGTTTTTTTTGTTTTTTGCAGAGCTTCTTCATTCATGAAGCCTAACATCAATACCCTGCCCGTAACCGCATCCTGAATGATTGCAGGGATTAAGCCGTTGTTTTTTTCAAAATCGAGTTTCATAAACGCACCGCAACATTATGTTCTTTTAAATATTTTTTTAAATCGGGAATCGGAATTTCGCCGAAATGAAAGATACTGGCTGCCAAGGCGGCGTCCGCTTTTCCTTTATCGAAAATCTCCAGAAAGTGTTCGTAATTTCCGGCGCCTCCGGAGGCGATAACGGGGACAGAAACGCTTTCGGAAACCTGTCTGGTTATTTCAACGGCAAAACCGTTTTTGGTACCGTCGTGATCCATGGAAGTCAACAGAATTTCGCCCGCGCCGCGATCCGTCACTTCCCTTGCCCAGCTCAGGGTCTGTTTCTCGGTGGGGGTGCGCCCCCCGTCAACAAAAACCGTCCACTGTCCGTCAAGAAATTTGGCGTCGATGGCGACAACCACGCACTGGCTGCCGAAATTTTTTGCCAGACGGTTCACCAGATCGGGATTGCGCACTGCCGCCGAATTAACGGTCACTTTGTCGGCGCCCGCTTCCAACAATTGCCGGACATCGTTTTCGTTGCTAATTCCACCGCCAACCGTAAACGGAATATTCACATTCAGCGCCACAGCCTTTACCAACTCAACAAAAGTCGATCGTCCTTCCACAGTGGCTGTGATATCAAGATAGACCAGTTCATCGGCGCCCTGTTCGGCGTACGCTTTTCCCAGTTCAACAGGATCGCCCGCCTGCCGGAGTTGCACAAAATTAATGCCTTTAACCGTCTGCCCGTCCTTAACGTCAAGGCAGGGAATAATGCGTTTGGTTAACATAAAAATTCATCCAGTTGTTTAATATCAATGGTTCCCTCGTAAAAGGCTTTTCCGATAAT
>JAJRSN010000493.1 GCA_024278715.1 Calditrichota bacterium | reverse complement strand
TAACGATAGAACAAAAAATTCTTTCTCCGGCGCAAAACCCTTAATAACCTTTTTTAGTCGTATCTTATTTCAACCGATTTTTTTAAGTTTTGGTAAGGCGTAAAATAATAAATAATGATCAAAAAAACGAAAAGAAAATACATTTGACCGGACGAAAGCGCATCAACGTTCGGCGCGGCTTACAAATTATCTTTGAAAAACCTTTCTAAAAAAAGTAATCCGGACAGAACCTCTTTAAAAAATCGGCTTAACGGGCAAAGATTTTTCCGACCGATTTTATTCCGGATACCCGGAGTTCGGCGTGAAAACGGCTATTAACGCGGAATGACCAAGCGGTGTTTTTTAACAATAAAACTATTAAATCGCTTTGCCCGGCTTTATTTATTGACTAGCTAAAATCTTTTTATAATCGCTAAGATCCGTCAAAAGCGTTTGAGCGCGTTCAACCTGCGGATCGTTTTCCAGAGCCAGCCTGCTGCGCATTTTACTGCCGAAATATTTTTCCGCCAATTCGAGACGCAAAAGTTCTTTTATTTGCGGGACGTTTCTTTCGAACTCTAATTTTTTATTGACTTCCAATTTCTTTTTCAGCTCGTCAATTAACTGCACAATCCCCGAATTGTAGCCTCGTTTCTGAACCAATTTCTTTAGGTGCGAAAGTTCTTTTTCGCCTTCTATGGTAAAGCGGAAATTTTTCTCCTTTAAAAATTCATTGAATTCGTCAAACATTGCCTGTGTGATCGTAAAAGAAGAATCGTTCCACTGCGGTTGTTTTTGATGATATTTAACCGCAAAATCGAACAACAGATTTTTCCTGATCAATTCAACGGATATGTTGCTTAAAGAATCGCCTTTAACCAGGATGTCCGGTTCAATGCCTCCGCGATCGTGGACTTCTCGTTTATTGCGGGTGTAAAAGATATGATTTTGATCTTTTACAACAGAAGAATCCGTTATAATCACCCCGTTCTTTGAAGCGTAGTCACGTTTTTGAATGCTTCTTCCGCTTGGAATGTAGTATTTTGCCGTGGTGATCTTCAGTTTTACGTCATTAATTTTGTCAATATTAAACACCTTTTGCACCAGTCCCTTACCAAAGGTCGGTTCACCGACAATCACCGCCCGGTCAAGGTCTTGCAGCGCGCCGGCTACAATTTCCGAAGCGCTGGCGCTTCCGCCGTTCACCAAAACCACTAACGGAATGTCCGGCAGCATTGGGTCTTCTTGTGTGTAAAATTTATATTCGTTTTCGCGGAATCCCTTGGTGTAAACAACCAAAACATTTTTAGGCACAAAAATATTAACCACCTGAACGGCGGCGTCCAGCAATCCGCCCGGATTCCCCCGCAAATCCAAAACCAGTCCTTGCAAAGGTTGTTTTTTTTGTAAGCGCCGCAAAGCCGCCTTGAGTTCATCGGGCGCTTTTTCGGTAAACCCCCTCAGACTGACATACCCGATTCCTTTTTGCAGAAAGCCCGCATATCCCACGTCTTCAATCACAATTTCATCGCGGGTAAGTTCCACTTCAAACGTACGGTCCAATCCGGGACGCCGAATAAGCAGCCGGACTTTTACGCCGATTTTTCCGCGCAGGATTGACGATACCTTTTCCAGAGACCAGTCGCTGATATCTTTGCCGTTGATTTTTTCGATAATATCACCGGCTTGTATTCCGCTTTTGGCGGCAGGAGAATTTTCAATGGGAGCGATCACCGTTACTTTTTTGTTTCGTAAACCAATTTCCAAACCAACGCCGCCATAACGACCGGTAGTGATCATTCGCAGGCGGTTTTCGCCGTCTCGTTCAATAAAAACAGTATAGGGATCCAATTTATCAAGCATGCCTTCGATACCGGTTTTCAGCAGCGGGTAAGGATCTATTTCATCCACATAGTAGCGGTTCAATAATTCATAAACTTTTTGAAGGTAGTCCCAGCCCTGCTTTAAACGATAATAATAATCTTCCTTTTTAGTTTTATCTTGCGCAAACCCTGTTTTTGCCTGAAAGCCAAACGCAAAAAGGAGAATAAAAACGACCAGTACTCTATATCTCAGGTTTTTCATAATTCTTCCAATGTTCTTTTTTTAACCACTTCTACTATTTTTTGATGGATTTGTTCGATGCCTTGATTGGCATCAATCACGACAAATCGATTTTTATTATTTTCGGCTATTTTTTCGTATCCTTGAAAAACACGCTGATAAAACTCCGCTCCCGCCGCTTCCAGACGGTCTAATTCTCTGCCGCTTAATTTTGTCCGCTTATTAACCTGCTCGGGTAAAAATTTAAGATAGAACGTGGTGCCGGGCATAATGCCATAAGTCGCCGCCTCGTTAATAAGCCGAACCATTTCCAGGTTAACGCCCCTACCGTAACCCTGATACGCCGTGGTGGAATCCACATAGCGATCAGCCAGAATAAAATACCCCTTTTTCAGCAAGGGAATAATCTGTTCTTCGACCAACTGAACGCGCGCCGCGCTGTACAAAAATATTTCGCAGCGTGCGGTCATGTTTACATGCGCTTTATCCAACAGAATCCGGCGTATCTTCTCCGATATTTTTGTGCCGCCCGGTTCCCGAATTGTGTAAACTTTAAAGCCTTCGCCTTCAAGATATTCTTTAAGACGTTTTATTTGCGTCGTTTTTCCTGAATAATCGAGACCCTCGAATGAAATAAAACGTTTGCTATCCATTAAATCTTTTTCCAATCTCCCTTATTAAATCGCCAGATGTTTAATGTTAAGCGTTCGCTTTCGTCAAAAATTTGAATAAGCCACAAACCGGCTAAGCCCATTCCGAAAGTAAATGTAAGAAAATAGGCTCCGATGATTTCGTTTAAAATAACCGAACCGATGGCCAGCCACATCAGCCAGTTTAAATCGGCGCAGCCGCGCAAATTTCCCGAATACGCGGTGTTTATCGCCTTCGGAACCTGCAGAATCACAAAAACCAGCATAATGCTTTTACCAATGGCGATAACGCTTGCATCGGTGGTAAAAACGGATATCACCGAACCGGAAAAAATATAAAGAATAATTCCCACCGCAAGCGCATTAATCCACGAAACCCTTGCCACCATCACCCCGCTCTTTTTGGCTTCTTCAAAATTCTTTGCGCCGATGTTTTTCCCTACCAGCGTCATGCCGGTGATTGAAAAGCCCCAATTCACCATGGAAAGCACGGATTGAATCCGTATCATAACCTGATGAGCCGCAAGAGCCAAAACGCTTATCTGAGCGGCAAAAAAGCTCAGAACAATTTGCCCCATCGACCAGACCAATTGCTCAATTGTTGTGGGAATGCCTAATTTGAAAAGCTTTTTAAAGGTCGCCAGTTTCGGTTGGGTTATTTCCATCATCGCCAAAAACAGACTGGACTTTCGATTTCTTAAATAGGTTATGGTTATGATAAAGCCCACTGTTTGAGCAATACCCACAGCCAAACCGGCTCCTAATGTTTCCAGACGGGGAAATCCCAGCAAGCCGAAAATCAGCAATACGTCCAGTATGAGGTTCAATCCGTTAACTATTAAATTGATCGTCATGGTCAGAAAGGTATCGCCCACTCCGCGCAAAATGCCCATACAGATAAAATTTGTGATAATGATAGGCGCAAAAAGGGATACTGTTTTTATGTAAGTGACGGCATATTGTTTTGCCTGAGTTCCCTCCTCTTTAATTAAGCCTAATAAAAGTGGCACAATAAAATACCAGAACAGACCGATAACAATGGAAAGTATTAAACCGATCAAAAACGCCTGACCCAAAATGTGATTAGCGCCCCACTTATCTCCGGCGCCCAAATGCCGTACAATAATGATGGAGCTTCCCACCACAAAGGTCAGCAAAACGCTAAAGGTAAGAACAAGAAACTGCTGGGCAATGCCCACTCCGGCTAGCGCCAACGCAGAAAGCTGTCCCAGAAAAATCGCCTCGATTAACCAGGTAATGGTCTGCGAGGATAAATCCACAACAGCAGGAAAAGAAGTTTTAAGAACTTGCGTTAAAGTACCGCTGCCTCTTTTTTTTGAATCTGCTTCCATAGAATTGATTAAAAAATCCTATCTGTCTGTTCTTCAGACGATTACAAGTCAACCGTTTTTAAAAAAGGTTTCCGATCTCTTTCGGGACCGGAAACCCTGAAAGCGACTATTTAAGGTAATATTCCAAGCCCAGGTGTGTTATTTCCTTTTCGCCTGCCATAACGCGCAGTGTGTTTTTAAGTTTCATCAACTGAATGAATAAGTCGTGTTCCGGATAGAGATTAGGGGCATGGATAGGACTTTTGAAATAGAATGATAGCCATTCCTGAATTCCGTAAAAATTGGCTCGCTTAGCCAAATCAAGAAAAAGAACCAGATCGAGGACAATTGGCGCCGCTAAAATACTGTCTCGGCACAGGAAATCGATTTTGATTTGCATCGGATAGCCGAGCCAGCCGAAAATATCGATATTATCCCATCCTTCTTTATTATCCTTTCTCGGCGGATAATAATTGATGCGCACTTTATGATACAGGTTTTTATAGAGTTCGGGATACAGCTCGGGCTGTAAAATTTGTTCCAGAACCGAGAGCTTGCTTTCTTCTTTTGTTTTAAAAGATTCGGGATCGTCCAAAACTTCGCCGTCGCGGTTGCCGAGAATGTTTGTGGAGAACCATCCTTCGACGCCCAGCATTCGCGCTTTAAATCCCGGAGCAATGATGGTTTTCATTAAGGTCTGACCCGTTTTAAAATCTTTTCCCGCGAGAGGAGCGCCCATTTCTTTGGCAAATTCGTACATTGCCGGGATATCAGCCGTAAGGTTCGGAGCTCCGTTGGCGTAAGGCATGCCTTCGGCAATGGCTGCCCAGGCGTAAATCATACTCGGAGCGATATCCGGGTGATTCTCTTTCATCGCCTTTTCAAAAGCGGCTTTGGATTGATGAACTTCGCTTTCCTTCATAAAAATTTCGGTGCTTCCCGTCCAAATCATTACCAGACGATCCAGCCCGTATTGTTTTTTGAAATTACGAATATCTTCGCGAACCATCTCGTAATATTCGTACCAGTTGTCGGCTTTTTTTACATGGGTGCCGTCTAATTTTTTAACATATTTTTTATCGAATACTGCTTTCATCGGTTTGATGACTTCCAACTCATCCTTTACCTGATCGAGAAGCTCCTTTTCAAGCACGCCGGCTTTTACGGCAGCCTCGTAAGCGTTATCTTCTATCAGATCCCATCCGCCGAAATACAGATCATCCAATTCGGCAAGGGGAACCAATTCTTTGATTAAAGGATTGCGTTGTTCATCGCGGCGACCTAATCGAATGTGCTGCATTTGGGTTAATGATCCGAAAGGTTTGGCAATACCTTTTCTGATCGCCAGAACCCCGGCGATAAAAGTTGTAGCCACCGCGCCCATTCCGGGCATCAATATTCCTATTTTACCTTTTGAATCGCCTATTTTTACATTATTCATTTGTTCTATCATAGTTCCTCCTTTGATGTTTGCGATTGATCTAATTTGTACACATGAAACAAGCGCTGCAATGCCGTCAGATTCGCCAGAATTGCCACAATCCATATTGCAATGTCGAGCAGGGTTACAGGGTAATTGGTAACATGAAAAATCGAAATTTCAAAAAGCGAAGTATTAAAAAGAGCCGCAAAACCGATTAGCACCACACGTTCCGATCTTTGCATCCAACCGACTTTAGCCTGAAATCCCAATCCCTCCGCCCTCGCTCTTACATAACTAACCATGGTCGAACCGCCGAGAGCAATAAAGGTCATTACGGAAAGCAGATAAGAATCGTAACGAACGTAATAGGCTGCGATCCCAAAAAACATAATCACTTCGGAATAACGGTCCAGCGATGAATCGAAAAGAGCGCCGAATTTGGTTGATCTGCCCGCGGTTCGGGCTAATTTTCCGTCAATTACGTCGCATATTCCGCCTAACAAAATAAGCAGTCCGGTCCAATGAATCCATTTTTGATTCAAAAACAGTACAACAGTTGCGCCGGTAGTTATTAACAACCCTAAAACTGTAAATGAGTTTGGGCTGATCTTTAATTTTACAAAAATATTGATTAATGGCGTCAAAAGTTTTACAAAACCGTTTTGCAGCCATGCGGGAACAAGTCCGTTGCTAGACTTCATTCTTTTTTACCCTCTTATTAAAACCCTGTATTAGCAGCACAATTTCACCCTTGGGCGGTTTCCTCTCAATATAATTCATTAAATCGGAAAGCGTGCCGCGAAAAAATTCTTCAAATTTCTTGGTGAGCTCGCGAGCCATTACGCACCAACGGTCGCCCATGCGTTCGCGTAATTCCCGAACCGTTTTTAATATTCGATGGGGAGATTCGTAAATAATAACGGTGCGTTCTTCTTCGCTCAATTGGTCCAGCCGTTTTTTACGCCCCTTTTTTTGCGGTAAAAATCCTTCAAAAACAAAACGGTGGCTGGGCAGTCCCGAGGCAATTAAAGCCGTAATGATAGCCGAGGCGCCGGGTATGGGGATAATGCGAATATCTTGCTCAATACACGTTTGCACAAGATGATACCCCGGATCGGAAATGCCCGGCGTGCCTGCGTCGGAAATTAAGGCGACTGACTGTCCGCTCTTCAACAGCTCTACGATTTTTGGGGTTTCCTTTTTCAAATTATAACTATGATAACTCCTTAAATGCGTATTGATTTGATAATGCCTGAGCAGGATGGACGATTTGCGCGTATCTTCCGCCGCGATGACATCAACTTTTTTGAGAATATTCACCGCCCTGTAGGTGATGTCTTCCAGATTGCCGATCGGTGTGGCGACCATATATAAAGCGCCGGATTCAATAGTTTCCACTTAAACGCCCCAGTCTCTTGAATAACGAAAATCCTGGTTAATCGTCCGGTACGAAATTTTAGCGATAATCGGCGGTTTTCTTTTAAACTGATTTTTCTGAATGCGCCGCGTGATGTCTTTTATGGTTTTTTCCGAATAGCCCAGCTCCGTCAGCATTTCATCGGAATATCTCAGATCAACAAGATAATAGAGCAATTTATCCAGCTCCTGATATGAATATCCCAATTCCTCTTCATCGGTTTGTCCCACCCATAAATCAGCGGAAGGCGGCTTATTAATAATCTCTTCGGGAATATTCAGATAATGCGCCAGTTGCCAGATTTGCGTTTTGTACAAATCACCGATTGGGTTAATGGCGCTCGCCAAATCTCCGAATATCGTACCGTATCCCAACAGCAATTCGGTTTTATTGCTCGTTCCGATAACCAAAGCCCGATACTTTGCCGAAAAATCATAAAGAATGCACATGCGTTCCCGAGCCATTTTATTCCCGCGTCGAACAACATCGGCATCCGGTTCATCGGCAAAAAAGGCGTCAACCATGGGCGAAATATCGCGCACCTGATAATTTATTTTAAACTGACCGGCAAGAAGTTCCGCATGGGCTCTGCTTTCTGGATTACTCAGGCGATAGGGCATGATTAACCCGTACACATTATCCGCTCCGAGGGCTTTTGCCAGCAAAGAAGCCACAACCGAAGAATCCACCCCGCCCGACAAACCGACGACAGCCCGGCGCAACCCGATTTTGTGTATCTCTTCGTACAAAAAATGGGTCAAAAGATCAGTAACCGCTTTTGGGTTTATTTTTAATAGCTCTTTAATCATTTGTCTGTACTGATTATTTTTAATAAAACTCTAAACAGCCGTTTAACGTTAACCTTTTAAAAAAGTTTAACCGGTTTTTATCTCTCTCAGCCGATTAAATTCTTTCTTTGTTGCCATGCTATTTTCAAAAAAACGTTTAATTCTTATCCATGAATAATAGCTTATTTTAAATAATTTTCCAAATACTTGAAATCGGGCGTTAACTCTCCGTTATAAACAATGACCGCGCGTTTAATTTCCGGAGGTAATCCGCTCTGATCAAGAGGTTTTTCAAAATCGGACTGAATTATTGCCGGAATAAAAGGCGATAATTGCCGGCTGAAAAAACGGGACGAGTCGTTTGGCAATTCCGCGGGTAAATTATCAACCGCCAAAAGCACTATTCCCTCTCCCAGATGTCCGTCGCCGATTTCCCTGCGCAAAGGTTGAACCCGATAAGCCGGCTGTCCGGAATCGGTGGCTTTTACATTACATTCTATCGATCCGTTTACATCACAGGTAATATCGGCGATACCCTGCAAGCGGAGTTTTCCTTCGCTCTCCAGTTTTTGCAGATCGTCCCAGGTAACAAAACGGGGATACCGTTCGTCCCAGTAGATCGCATTTACCAAAACAGAAAGATAAGGCAAATATTCCGGAAAAATCGATCGGTAATTTTCCGGGCGCTGATAATAATCCGAAAGGTTAAATTTCTGACCCGATTTGTGCGCAACCAGATGTTCTTCTTTAAATATCGTTAAATAGATTGTTTTGGGATCGAAATTCCGGCTTTCAAAAAGCGCGGGCAGCTCGTCGGGCTCGATCCTTTTAACGGGTAAAGCGTCGAAGATGTACTGCGCTCCTTTAGACACATTGCCGTAGCCCAAAATACCGATTACCAGCGGCTGTAAAGATTCGGGCAATCCCTTTTCTTTGATTTCTTTACCTATCTCCTCCAGATGTTGATGCGCTTCTTTAACGGAATGATAATGCAGCGCCTGTTTGCATTTTTCAAAAGGGGTTTTCAATCCGCGATGTTTCCAGTGTTCACCCATCAACCATAAAATATCAATTGCCCCGGCATCACCGGCAAAGCGCCCGAAAAAGACCAGACGGCGTCCGGAATCGTCCGTAATTTTCTCATAATCGATCAAAGTGGATTTTCCGTCCATGATTTTTTGCAGTATGGGCATGTTTGCTTTTTGACCCTTGATGGTATGGGAGAAAAATAAATAAACCTTTTGCTCCAAAAGTTTTTCAACCGGAATTTCCTTCACGCCTAAAATAACGTCGCCCTCTTCCATTCCCTCGCAAATCCGGGCTCCGACGGAGGCGTAATCCTGTTCCTTGAAAAAGCGCTTGTCGGATTTTTCGATAAACGCCTTTGTCTTAACGGTTTCCAAAATCGTTTTTAAGTCTTCCGGAACAATCGGAGTCCGGCGCTCCCAGATGTTTTTGTCTTCGGCTCGAATTAAAATCGTTTTCATTTTCCCTTTACCGTTTTTAGAAATTTAAATGGTTCCCTTTTATTCAGAAAAATTGAATTCGCCAAAAAGTCGGTTTGTGCTGTTTTTATTCAAATACTCGCTTCATCCGGATTTATCCGATCCTTGCCGCTCTCGCGCCACACGGGAAGCGGGCTGCAGATATTGGGGATTCATACCATTTCCCTTATTACGGGTTCGTCCTGAAAATAGTATTATTCCCCGAAACGCCTTCAGTATATTCACAAAATCCAAATAAAGCAAAAATTCCCGCACAAATGCAACTTCATGCGGGAATTGAATATACAAACTTTATTAATCATGATGCAACCGATCGGCACAGAGCCGGACTCAGCGTTTGATTAAAGCCATTGCCGCCGTTCGATTAATTTAATGTTCATGGTTTCCAATTCGACAAGCACGGGCTCGTAAATTTCGGGAATAACCGGTATATGAACGCCGGTTAGTTTAATTTTTTCTTCAACAATCAAACGGGTGGCAATAGCCGCCGGCAAGCTTACCGTTCTTGCCATGGAAGTGTCTCCGTGTGGTATTCCGGTATCTACCATAGTCGAAGTAATCTTCTCTTTTTTCCCGTCGGCATATTCGGCTACGAACTCGTGATGCTGCACCAAAAGATCGACCTCTCCCTCTTCGTAAACCAGTTTTTCCTGCAAAATATGCGCAAACATATCGAAAACGGACGCTGTTTGCAGAGGAACATTTTCATCCGACAGCAATCCCAGCCATTCCATCTTTTTGATAGTCACGGAATATTGCGGAATGTTTAAAAATTCGGCGATATCTTTAACCAGATCTTTTCCGTCGCTACCGATTAAACCGGCGACAGCCTGTCTGACCGTTGTTTCGGAAAAATCATATTTCACATCCTGGCGCAATAATCCCAATTTTTTAAAATAATTCCATGATTCACAATGACCCACATTACGCAGAGTTCCGCGGTACATGCTTTTGGCGTCTTTAATTCCGTAAAGATCAATGTACGGAATGGCGTCGCGGTTAACATAGGCTTCGAATGTTCCGGCGCCCGGCACGTCTAACAGCCAATAGTGCTCAAACAATTGATCGCTGTTTACTTTTACCACCTGTCCGTCCTTTAAATACTGACCGTCATTCAAAGCTGCCAGCATAACGCCCACGGGGCTCCAGGAAAATTTGTATCCCAGGGGATTGTTATTGTTTTCCAATGCCGGTAAACCGCCGCAGTAAGAATAAAAACTGATTATTTTACCGCCGCGTTCTTCGACGCCGTGAATGATTTTCATAGCCGCCATGTGATCGATTCCGGGATCTACGCCGATTTCGTTTAAAAACAGCAAACCGCGTTTTTTCGCTTCTTCATCCAGCGCCTTCATTTCCGGTTTGACATAAGAGGTGGTAACAAGATGTTTGTTCAGCTCAATACACAAGTTTGCCACTTTCAGATGGTGAATCCAGGGCAGCAGACTGATAACCACATCCGCTTCTTCTATTACCTTTTGTAAGGCTTCATGATCCTGAACATCCAGTTGCTGCGCTGAACCTTTCGGATGATTATCGATCAATTTTTCCGCCTTGCTTACGGTTCGGCTTGCAACTTTCAGCTGCACGTCGGCTTTTTCCAGAAGGTAGCGCACAAGAGGTCGTGCTACCAGACCGGCTCCTAATACTAAAACCTTGTTCATACAAAGCTCCTTAACTATTTTAAATTTTCATCTGTTAAAATATTACGGTTGGATAACTTAATGAATTAATTTTTGTCAGTAAAATATTTTTTTCACTTTTCTTGTGTTTTTTTCATTTTCTTTCGTTAAGCGTTAAGCGTGTAATGGTTAAGCGGCTTCTCCATCTACGTATCACTGCTCTCTGCTTTCTCTTTTTTCATTTTTCATTTTTCTTATTCCTCACGATTAACTCGCAACTACCTTGTCACTTTGTCACTTCGTCTCTTTGTCAGGTTATTCGTTAAGCGTTAAGTGGGTGTTACTCTTTACTCGTCACTCATCACAATTCACTTTTCTTTCTTCAACCTTTCTTTTCTTTGGTTTTATTTAAAAAAAAGTTGTATTTTATTTCTGTTAACTTAAAAAACAATTTTCACAACGGGCAAATAAATGCCATCTTTCTTTATTTGGTTTTGAAATGGCAAAAGCGAAAAAAAGAGAAGATCACGAATTAGTACGAAAAGCAAAAGCGGGTGACGGCAAAGCCTACGACGCTTTGATGGAAATGTACCGCGATGTTGTCTTTAGCATTGTTTACCGCATGGTTCACAATAAACAGGAAGCAGAAGACCTGACACAGGAGACCTTTATTAAGGCTTACAATTCCATCAATTCTTTTAATGAAGAATACGCTTTTTCCACCTGGCTTTTTAAAATTGCCACCAACCATTGCATCGATTTTTTCCGAAAACGCAAATTGGTCACCTACTCCATGGATCAACCCATTCAGTACAAAGACGAAGAGATCAAACAGGAGTATCCCGACTACGAGCCGACCATAGACACCGAAATGGTCGCCAGCGAAAAATCGATAATCATCAGACAAGCCATCAATAAATTACCCGAAAAATACCGCGTAGCAATTATTTTACGCCACCACGAAGAAAAAAGTTACGAAGAGATTGCCGCTATTCTCGACCTTCCGTTAGGCACGGTAAAGGCGCGCATTTTCAGAGCGCGTGAAATGCTCAAAAAATTACTCAAAGATTCGCTGTATTGATTTTAGAAATGGTATTGAATAGTCGGATTGTTGAGTATGTTATAAGGAGGTAATAGAGTAACAAAGTTACAAGGTGATATTGGGCATTAGACGAAAATGTGGAAGACGCTTAACTCTTATACCCTTAACCCTTAACGAAAAGTTATATAGTAACAAAGTAGATTAAAGAGGAAAATCGTAAATCCGAAATCCGGAACAAATTCGAATGACCGAATGACAGAAAGGTGACAGTTAAGATTAAAGTTCTTTCAAGATTAAAGATAAAAGCGACAAGTGTCGAGTTCCAAGTTTCAAGTTGAAAGTAAACGTCAATCTTTTCCTCTTAACAATCCAACCGCTAAACTACTAAACCTTTCTTGTTTAATTTTTAACAACAATTGATTAAATGTCGATAACTCATTATTCATTACAATTAGTGGAGAAGCCGCTTAACCCTTAACCCTTAACGATAAGAAGTTTCCACCTGAATCGTACCGCATGATAGAGATGATGTTTAAGGATTAAAACGGGGGAACGTTTGAATAATTTAACATTCCCCCTCTGAATCGGTGTGGCTTATTGCCTATCGGACCAACATCATCTTCTTTGAAATAGAAATGCCG
>JAJRSN010000492.1 GCA_024278715.1 Calditrichota bacterium | reverse complement strand
TAACGGTTTACAGCGGAGAATTTCCCGACTTTATCGCCCATGTTTTGGAATACTTTGCTTCAATTCTTCCCTATGAGGAAGATGTTTGGATCGAAGATTTTTTTCATAAATTTTTGCAAAAGCCCATACCGTCGCTGTGCAAAGCTATCTATCAAAAGACGACGCTCGGTTTTTACAAGGAAATAGCCAAGGGCTTGCACGACCTTATCCAACTAATGGGCGAGGCTCTTGATTTACCTGATATCGATTAGACGTTAAATGCATAACCCGGGCAAGCCGGTACCTTAAAGAAAAAAGTTGTTAATAGTTATTGGTTATGGGTATAAGGGTTTAAAGTAAATGGCTGTCAGAAAGCGGAAAGCCGTGATGCGTGACAGAGTAACAAAGTGACGAGTAAAAAAGGTCGTAATGCGTGATGCGTAATGAGTAATACAAAATAAAAAATACAAAATAAAAAAGGATTGGCAGAAAGCAGAATGCAGTGAAGCCGCTTAACCCTTAACAAATTTTGCCCAAAAACAAGGATTTAATTGTTAGTCTATTATGGCAATTCGCATCGAAGAAAATGAAATTTATTTAGGCGTAAAAGATTTAGTTCATTCTTCCCATCAGCAGGTGCTGTCTTCCTTTCCTTTGCCTCAGCGCGGCGTGTTGGGCAAAAAAGCGCAAAGCCGGGTTCAGCAGACAAAACAAAAGCGCTTTGGTTTGTTCCATACCGAATACACCGTCAAGCAATCCTATCCTTACCGCGGTTATCATTTCCACATTCACGGACGGGTGGACGGCGTTTATCAATTACAGGATCGTCTGGAAATCGAAGAGATCAAATCGGTTATTTTAACGGCGGCAAATTTCAAAAAGCTGAAAATTGAATTGTACCCGCATTTTTCCGAACAGCTTCTTTATTACGCCTATCTACTGCAGGATGCTTTTAACGGCATCGAAATTCAGACCTATCTGATTCTGGTCAATTTAACCGACAATAAGCAGCGTGTTTTCCGCATTCCCTATAAACGAATTCACACGGAACAACATTTACGCAACCGGTTCGATCAAATCATCGAAAAGATCGAATTCGAACGGCGGCAGCTTGAAAAAAGAAAGCGGCAGATAAATCGAATCGATTTTTCGTTGCCCGAAGAGCGTCCTCAGCAGCAACGCATGATGCAGGCGATCGAATCGGCAATCAATGAAGGACGGCATTTAATGGCTTCCGCGCCGACGGGAACCGGTAAAACCGCAGCGTCGCTTTATCCCGCCATTCAATATTCGTTTGTGCGCAACAAGAAGATATTTTTTATTACTTCAAAAACCAGCCAGCAGCTAATCGCGGCGCAAACGGTGCGTCCCTTAATTGCACAGGGGCTTCCGATTAAAACCATGATCATCAGCGCCTCGGAAAAGATGTGTTTGAACGACGTCTATTTTTGCCATGAATCGTATTGCCCGTACATCAACAAATATCGTGAACGGCTGCATTCGGGTAATTTGTTAGCCGAGCTGTTGAACGAGAATTTTATCGATCCGGTCGCTATTTCCGGCAGGGCGGCTGCGCTGCGATTGTGTCCTTTTGAAGTTAGCATGGATTTATTGGGTCATGTCGATTTGGTGATCGGCGATTACAATTATGTGTTCGATCCCGCGGCGCAATTGCGTCGTCTTTTTGCCGGCAAGGATTATTCGGACTGGATTTTGGTAATCGACGAAGCGCACAATCTTTATGACCGCGGCATGAATTACCTGTCACCGCAAATTTCACGAAAATCGGCGGAACAACTGATAGAGCGGATTTCTTCTCAAAAAAGCAAGATTTTCAAAGATATTAAAGAGCCACTGAAACAAATCGAAGATTTATTTAACGCTTTGCAGCAGGAAGGCGAATTGCATCACGCGCACCAGCAGTATTATCCGACGCAATTAAACGTTGAAGCCTGGGACGAAGTTTTTCGGCAGTTCGAAGCTGCTTTTATCCGTTATTTAATCTACAAAATCCGGACCCGTAAGTTGATCATTGACGATCCGCTCGAAAAGTTTTATTACGATTTCCGGCGCTTTGTGAAGGTGGCGCATATTCAGGATCCGGCTTTTGTTACCTATTATGACGCGCAGGAAGGGGGCATATTGCATATCCAATGCTGCGATCCTTCGCATTACCTGGGTGAAATTATTGACCGCTTTCATAGCGTGATTGCCATGTCTGCAACGCTGGATCCCATGGAATTTTATCGAACCATTTTAGGATTTTCCGCAGAGCGAACCCGCTTTTTACAGTTGGATTCTCCCTTTCCAGTAGAGCGGCGCAAGCTGATTATCGTTCCCAACATATCGACGCGCTACAAAGACCGCATTCAAAGCGCACCGAAGATTGCCGAAGTGATTCGCAAGATAATCAAAATCAAAAAGGGCAATTATCTTGTCTTTTTCCCCAGCTTTACGTTTATGCAAATGGTTAATCTGTTTTTGCATGACGTTGAGGGAGAAAAAATTCTGCAAAAGCCCGGAATGAAGGAAAAAGAACGCGATGAAATTTTGGACGTTTTAAAAAAAGACAAAGAGCCGCATTTGCTTTTGGCTGTGATGGGTGGAATTTTTAGCGAGGGGGTTGACTTTTCGGGCAATATGGCGATTGGCGTTATTGTTGTCGGTCCGGCTCTGCCGCAGGTTAATTACCAGCGTGAATTGCTGCGGGCGTATTACGAAGAAACGTATCGGATGGGCGAAGAATATGCTTATATTTATCCGGGAATGAATAAGGTCATTCAGGCGGTCGGACGATTAATCCGTTCGGCAAGCGATCGGGGAATTGTGGTATTGATCGGCGATCGGTTTGTGGATGAACGGTTCAATATTTTACTTCCCGAGTACTGGCTCAGACAAAAGGACGATATTGAAATAACCAGCCGCTACATTTCGAGCATAAAAGCGTTCTGGAAAAAACAAAAAACTATTTAATGATTCGGTAACATCAATCGATTATATTTAGGAGTCCGTTCGGTTAAACTAATGAGGACGACATTAAATTTAAAAATTCAGAGGATGGTCGCCGATGAAAGGACAGGAACTAAGGCAGCAATTTTTTGAAGCAATGGAATTAGCCGTTTTCAGAAGAACAGAACGCGAAAAGTTTGAAGTGGTAATGCCTTTACCCCGCTGGTTCAAAAAACTTTATCCGGAGATCGCCGAAAAAGAAGAGGTTGATCGTTTTTCGCGTTATGTTTCGTTTTTGACGAATTTTTTATCTGATGCCGAAACGTTTTGGAAGGCTGAAAGAAAAGGGCGTTTGAAATCGTACGAATGGATGGAACGGGACGCCAAAGGGCGAGAATTGATATTGAATGCCGTTGCTTTTGTTTTGGAAGGCGAGAACTATCTTTTGATAGAATGCGGATTTGCTTCGTTGAAAGACCGGAAAGTAAGGTCTGACAAATCAAAAGGAATAAAAGCCGAAATAAGAAGTTCAGCGGAACCGCGGGAAGAAACGGCTGATAAAAGGGCGGAAGATGATTTGTTAGAGGCGTTAAGAAACGAGAACGAACTGTTAAAACAGGTGATTCTTGAATACGAAGAGGAATGTCAAAAGAGCCGCGAAAAAGAAGGAGAATGAAAATTTTAAACGGAAACGGATTGATTTACGCCAATTAATTTAATAAATTTAAAAACTGTAACGCGAAAGTGGCGGAACTGGCAGACGCGCTAGGTTCAGGGTCTAGTGGGCGCAAGCCCGTGGGGGTTCGACTCCCCCCTTTCGCACTACCAAAGCTCTGATTGTATGAATGGTCAGAGCTTTTTTGTATTAAGGCCAGGTCTTCAATTTTAATCGACTCCCGTTATCTGAGAATCAGCGCGAGTATGGCAAAAAGGTCAATGACAATTAAAGTCGGCGTAACCTCATTCTTTTTGCCGATAACCAGTTTGATAACGGTCCAGCTTAAAAATCCCCAGATTAATCCCTGAGTAATCGAATAGGTCAGGGGAATTAAAATAAAAGCCAGAAAAGCGGGGATGGCGTCATCATAATCAGACCAGTTGATTTTTATGACCGGCTGCATCATGAAGACACCGACCAAAACAAGAGCCGGAGCCGAGGCAATTGCCGGAATGACCGAAAGCAGAGGAGATAAAAAGATAAAAGGCAAAAACAACAAACCGGCAACAACCGCGGTCAATCCCGTTCGCCCGCCTTCTTCGATTCCCGTTGCCGATTCGATGTAGCTTGTACCGGAACTCGTGCCGAACAAGCCGGAGACGGTTGTGGCAAAGGCATCTACGATTAACGATTCTTTGATGTTAAGCGGCTCGCCGTTTTCATCCAGCAAATTGCCGGCTTCCGCCACGCCGATAAAGGTGGAAAGACTGTCGAACAGATCGGTGAACAAAAGAGCAAAAACCACAGGCACCATCGACAGACTTAACGAATCAACGAGATTTAAATGAAAGAACAGCGAAAAATCGGGTTTGGACAGCAAGCCGTTCCAGGCGACCAGGGTGGTTTGACCGAATTGGGCGGTGGCATCTCCGTAAAAGCGTCCGATAGGAACGGATAAGACGGTCGTGATGATAATGCCCAGAATCAAAGC
>JAJRSN010000491.1 GCA_024278715.1 Calditrichota bacterium | reverse complement strand
TATCCGTCCGGTAAGGTATCCTGCCAGAACGACTGCAGTTTACCGTGCAGGGCAATAAACTTAAACCAGCCCCAATCCTTGCTGATGCTCAAATAGGGATAAGCCTCCGTATTGTTCGACAGAATAAGCTGACCCGATTCCCCGTATCCCCAGGCGATTTCCTGCTGAGCAAATTGCAGATCGAAATATTTTAGATGAAAAGACAACTCGCCGCCCGTGCGATCGGAATAACGCGCCGCGTCGTCGCTCACTTCGCTCCAACTTCCCTTTAAGATCGGATGCTCCTCAATATATTGCTCGTTGTTTCCGCGCAAGCCGTGCAAACTTACCTCGAAACGGTAACCAAAATTCTCCTGCAAAACGCCTCTGAATTTGTACGTTTGCCAGCTCGCCGAACGATACATGTTGTCTGAACGCTGTTCGTAATCCAATCCCTGTTCGTAGTCAAAATAAAAATGATCCTTGTTTGTTTCCCACAAAAAAACATGGTTTTCTTCTTCGGGAAAATTTTGTTTAAAGAAGCGTTTAAAATCTTTTTTAAAATTTTGCCATCCCGCCAGAACGGAATACCAGTTTTGATTATCCGGAAGCAGCGGATTACGCTCCTTTCTTCGTAATTCCCAGCGGTAATCTAATAAAAAATCGTCCAGCCTTCTACGGTCAATGGCGGTCAGTTCCGCCCGGCGTTTGGCGACTGTTTGCAAATACGCGGAAACCTGCGCCCTGCTGAACGGTTTTATGCCGTTAAACACATCGCTGACAAATCCGAGGGTTTCCATTCGTTCCAGAAAATGATAAACAGGATCGTCCAAAGGCACCGACGTCGGACTGTTCGCGCTCAGAATTCCGTAGCCGAGTAAAACGGCAATTATCAACGGAATCATCGATTTTGACATAATCATTCTCCGTTTTCAATCAATTTATGCAATAACTTTTGGTACTGATCGGCTAACTTATTGCGGTCAAAACGGGTTTCAACAAATTTTCTGCCGTTCCGTCCCAGCTCTTCGCGCAATCGGGGATTTTCTTTCAACTCAAGAATTTTCTGTTTGAGCATGGGCGCGTTTTCCGGCTCCGAAAAAACGCCCGCCTTCGCCTGCTCAACCAGTTTACGCGATTCTCCGTCAACGCCGATTAGAATGGGTCTGCTCATAGCCATGATTTCAAATATTTTGGAAGGAATCACGCTGCGGAAAAGCGGAAGGTCGCGCAGAGTTACAAGAATAATATCCGAAAGCGCGTAATACTCCGGCAGTTGTTGTTTATCTATTTGATCCAAAAAGAACACATTGTTCAGCCGAAGCTCGCGCGCTTTTTGTTTTAAATTTTCCTTTTCCGCTCCTTCACCTACAAGCAGGAATAAAACATCCTTTTGATCTTTCAGTAAATTAGCAGTATCGAGAACCTTATCCAGCGCATGGGAAAGTCCGTGCGTCCCGATGTACGAAACGATAAATTTATCCGAAAAACCGTGTTGTTTTTTCAGCTCGCCCTGCCGGTCGGAAGATTGAAACAATTTCAGATCAACGCCATTCTTAATAATTGTGATCTTTTCTTCGGGGATTCCCCGGTCGGTGAGAATATCAACCGTGGAATCCGCTACCCCGACAATGTGGATTGCCTTGCGATACAGGGTCATTTCAATCCATTCCAAAAAGCGAATGATCAACGGATTTTTTAACTGCCCCAATTGTACAATGGATTCGGGCCAGAGATCGCGGACTTCAAAGATAAAAGGAATACCCTTCAAACGACTGATAATGAATCCGGCGATGCCCACAAAAAACTGGGGGCTGGTAGCTATTAAAACGTCCTGTTTTCCGACTTTGCGCGAACCCTGAATAATGCTTGAACACATAAAAGAAATGTACGAAAGAACGCGTTTTAAAAAACCTTTATTTGGCGCGGCAAAAATATAAGTACGAACCACACGAATGCCATCTTTTTCTTCTTCCAGATAACGATAGCCGCGGTATTCCGGGGGGATGATTCCCGTGGGATGATTGGGAAAACTGGTTAAAACCGTAACCTGATCGCCGTTTTTTACCCAGCGTCGCGAAAGTTCGAAAACACGTGCGGAAGGTGCGCCCATTTCCGGCGGAAAGTACTGCGAGACATAAAGTATGCGCAAATGTTTACTCCTTATTTCTGTCCAAGGCTAAGCGTCAAACCTTAAATTTAGCAGACCTAAGGACTTAGTGCAAATTAGATAGCAGAAAACAGGAAAAGGGTGAGAAGGGTGAATGAAGTAGGGAGATGACAGAAAGCAGAAAGTGGGATGCGTGAAAAATAAGATTAAAGATTAAAGGTTAAAGTAAAAGGCTTTCAAAAAGCGGAATGCGGAAAGCCATGACGAGGCGCCAGAGATGCCGCTTAACCCATACACCCTTAACACTTAACCAATAACCATTAACCATTCACAAATTCTGTCAAAAAAAAAAGGATTTTAATACTAATATATTAACACGGTTTAAGCCGGTATTCCATTTGCCCTTTTTGGATGTCTTTCGGGATTAAAACAATTACTTTTGAAGGAATAACTTTTCCGAATTCAGGCACGTAAAACCAGTCGCGGATTTCAGCCCACGCTTCATTTTCATCAAACAAAACTGCTAATTCAATACCGTTTCTTTTTAACAGAATCGATCCCTTTGTCTGTTCAAGGCGGCATTCAGGGTGCGGGTGAATCAGGTTTTCCACGAATCGTAAACGTTTGGCGCGATAGACATCTTTGATAACAATCATATTCGTTTTCTGCCAACTAATGAATCTTTGATGGCGGTAAGCCCGTTTTTTATTCAGTTGATTTTTGTACGAACCCGCGAATTCCGGAAACGGTTCCGCTTTGAACCGGACTGCTTCGGGTTTTATGCGCTTGCCCATGCGGAAAGCCTGCCACAGCTCTGCCTGTTCCATTCCGTTAACAACCAGTGTATTGTGGCTGTAAATGCTGCGCGCCTTACTCCTCAGATCAGAAGGAAGATATTCTCCCACTCCGCTGTCCACAATAAAGCGTTGAGTTTTAAAAGATAATTCGTAGCTCAAAAAATCGCAATGCGCATGACCGGGCTGGTAGGTAACGCCCAATTCGCCGCCATCCACCGCCATGTACGTTTCATCAGATCGGACGACGTAATAACCGCTTTCTTTCAAAGAAATTGTTTTAGGCAGTTCAAAAGAGATATTTTTTGAATTAAATACTTTTGAGTAATAATCATGGATATCTTCGGGCTTTGGCGCAACTTTAAAAGCGGTATCTCCAAACAAAGCCGGCTCGCCGTCAGGATGCGAGAGTTGATTCAACCATTGCAGCATGGCTTGTGCTTTTTCCTGCAGCATTTTCCGCAAGTTTTCAAGGCTCGGTCGGTGTTTATTCAAATCGGGATTATTGGTTTTTAACAGATTGGCTAAATCAATTACATCGGTTAATATTAGTGAGTGGTACATGGGACTTCGTTCGTAATGACCGCCGTCATTCAGAATTTGCTCTTTCAATTGCCGTTTTACCAATCGAATGCCTTTTTCAATCCATTTATTTTCGCTAAAGAAGAGTCCCGCAAAAAGAACGGTTTTCACATTAGCCCAAAGGTGATTTGCCTGAAGATGGTATTCTAAAAAATGCGTAAGATAAGCGGTTTGCCGGTAAAGGCTGTCTAAAAATTGCCGTTTAAATTTCGGATTGTTTTTAAAATAGTCGTAAAACGCGTCATAGAAGAAGATCCAGTTAACAATTCGCAGCGAAAGAGGATACGGTTCCCAGCCGTTTCCGCGCCCGACGGGATTTTGTTCGATCCAATCCTTGATAAGTTTTTGAGCGTAATCAAAATTATCAGCATTAATCTCTTTAGTTAAAGGGAGTAGATATTCAAAATAATGGAGATTGTAAAGCCAAAGTTTAGGTTTCGAGGTATCGTTCCAAAAGATATTTTTTTCATATTCTGTTTCGATGTTAATAAATTTAAACCGCCGTTCATTTAGATTTTGATTGGCGATTTTGCCGTAACATTTTGGTTTTAAATTAAATTTTGGAGGATCAACGGGGCAGGTTAATTGGGAAATTTGTTTTCGCATTAAATCTTGCAGAAACCGACTTTTAAGCCGGAACCAAAACCGAAAAAAAATTTGTTCAAATTTCAGATAGGATATGGTATGAAAAAAGAATGAAATTCTCATTGATCCCACGCTTCGATATTTTTACCGATTCTGCCCTTACTGATTATAATCGGCAAACACTTCCGTCTCTCTAAAAACAAGAGGAATTAAGGTAAGGGTTGTTAAAAGTTTCTTATTTAATAAACATATTTTATAAAACAAACTCATTCCAAATTGATTTCATCGAAATGAATCTCCTCTCTTCCACCGCCTGCTGTATGGCAAGTGTCGCCAGAGAAACTTCAAATAGTTCCTGAATCGGAATGGGAGTTTCTGTTCCGTTTTTGAGACTTTCTAAAAACGACTTTATTTCCGTAAAATGTCCCTTATCCTGTTTGAGCGACAATTCTTTTAAAGCCGATCCGTAACTTGTTAGTCTCTTAAAATTATCGATCTGAAAAACCCGCTGTGATGAAAATACCTCCACACGTTCTTTCGGAAAGCGAGGATTTCCGTTCGCCAAATAGTTAACGGATGCTTGCGAGCCATCTTCAAAGGTCAACAAGATCATCATCTTATCCTCATCGGTTCCCGAATGCCCGCGTGTAGTAATCGCTCCGACTTCGCTGATGGGATATCCTACCAGAAAACGAGCCAAATCCACAAAATGGCAGCCTTCACCGATTATTCGTCCGCCTCCCATCTTAAAATCATGCACCCAGTGATCCATGGGAATGTATCCGGCATTGACGGTTATTATTATTGAGATGGGATCGCTGCGTTGCTGAATGGTTTTTTTTAGTTTTTGGCTGAACGGCGAGAAGCGACGATTAAAGCCGACCATTAAGCGTAAATGAGGTTTTTCCTGTTTTTTATCATAAACCCGCTTCAACTCTTCAAAATTCAGCGCTAAAGGTTTTTCCACAAAAACATGCTTATCATTCTCCAGTGCTTTTATCACTAATGAAGCGTGCGAATCGTGGCGGGTAGCAATGAACACGGCGTTAATTTCCGAATTTTTCAGCACTAACTCACGATCCGAAGTTGCCTGCGGAATGCCGAATTTTTTAGCGGCAACACCGGCGCTTAAACCGTCGGAAGAGGCGATCATTCTGACAGGAACTTTTAATTTTTTGAGCGAGGGCAACAGAACGGCTTTGGCAAAATTTCCGACTCCGATGAATCCTATCCGGAGATTCTCAACCGTCTTAGCTTTTGATACGGACAGTCCGGGAAAATCCAAAACTTTCGGAAATTCATCAATAACCTTGTACTCAAGAATAATGCCCAACGGATTCTCTTTCTCAATAGTTTCATAAGCCTGTATAGCCCGATCAAAGGAGAATCGGTGTGTAATCAGTTGATTAACATTAATCTTTTTCTGCTCCAAAAGAAACAGGAATGCTTCCATATTTCGTTTTGCGGTCCAACGTACATAAGGC
>JAJRSN010000490.1 GCA_024278715.1 Calditrichota bacterium | reverse complement strand
TTTGTCGCAATGGGACACAACGGCAAAGCAGCCTGGGCGTTTACAGTGGGCGGCATTGATGTGAATGAAATTTTTATCGAAAAAAACCATCCGCGTGACAGCACAATGTATTTGAGCGCCGAGGGCTGGCGGAAGTTTGAGATTATTGAAGAACCCATATTTATTAAAGGGCGGAAAAAGCCTCTGCTTTTCAAAATCAAACAAACGACAAACGGACCCGTTTTCTGGAGCTCGGATTCCATGAAAAGCGACTACTCCCTGCACTGGGCTGGTTACGATGTGGATTTGGCGAAAGCGATACACGCCAATTTCAGCGCGCAGCGGGCGGACAACTTCAACGATTTTCGCCGGGCGGTAACACAGTTCGGCGCCCTTGATGCCAATTGGATTTATGCCGACGCGCGCGGCAACATCGGTTATCAATTGGGAACTCCCATTCCCGTTCGTCCGCTTTCGGTGAATAAATTGCCCGTACCCGGCTGGATCGATTCGCTTAAATGGAAAGGCTTCCGAAGGCTTGACGAAACTCCCTACAGCTTTAATCCTTCGCGGGGATGGCTGGCAACCTGCAACAACAAACAGGATGAGGAGCATCTCAATTATCCACTGATCGGAAAATTCTTTGCAGATCGGATTATTCGCATCAGCGAGTTGCTGGCGGGTAAACCCAAATTCAGCGTGAACGATATGCAAAATTTCCAGACGGATCGGGTGGATCGCTATCTTCAGCGCTGGCAGTCTGTTTTAATAAATCTGCTCGAAAAAAATAACTATTCCGAAGCGGCTGAACTTTTACGGGAATGGGACGGCTCAACCGACGCCGCTTCAAAACAAACGGCGCTGATGGTTTTGTTCCTCACCCGTTTACGCCATTTAACGTTTGACGATGAATTGGGAAAACTGTCGGATCGCATCGATTACGTGAAAATCGAGCGTATTTTTAAAAACGGACCCGATTTCTGGTTCGATGATATCAATACTAAAAACCGGAGGGAAACACGGGAAGAAATCGCCGACAAAGCGCTTAGGCAAGCCGTCGCTTTCTGGAAAAACAGACCGTGGGGCGATTTCCAGACTTTGACCATAGCGCACCCCTTTTCAAAAGTTCCGATTCTTTCTTCGTTGCTTGGATTAAAGAGGGGACCCTTTCCCTGGGGAGGTACGCCCGGCTCGTTAAATTCGTCGTTTTTTTGGGAGAATAAAAAACGTCCCGGTTATTTCCGCTCCATCGTCGGTCCGAGCTGGCGGTTTGTCATCGATTTTGCCGATCCGGACGAGGCGACGTTTGTGTTGCCGAGCGGAATTTCCGGCAATCCGGCAAGTCCGTTTTTCTTTAATTTTTTTGATTGGTGGAAGGAGGGCAAACGCTGGAATGTTCCCCTTTCGCCGGAAAAAGTTAAAAAACGCGCTCGTTACGTTTTACAATTGATACCGGACGGGAGAGATCATGAATAGTGTTTTTTTTAAACGGTTTAAGCTCCTTTTTTTATTATTAACCCTGCCGACTTTCTGGACTGCCTGTAACAGACCTTCGGTAATTTCGCTTGAAGGCAGGACAATGGGCACCTCGTACCATGTTCAGATTGTTCCGGTAAAAGTCAATTCTCTTTCCGTACAAAAAATTCAGACCGCCGTAGATTCGCTGCTGACCATGGTCAATAAACAAATGTCCACCTATCTGCAAGACAGCGAAATTTCGCGATTTAACCGAATGCGTTCCGTAAAGCCTTTTAAGGTTTCGCCTTCCTTTTTGTTCGTTGTAAAATCGGCTTTGCAAATTTACAAAGAATCGGACGGCGCCTTTGATATTACCGTAGGACCTCTTGTGGATTTGTGGGGCTTCGGGAAAAAGGGACAACGGTTTACGCCTCCCGATTCACTGCAAATTCGCGAAACCTTAAAACGCGTAGGTTCGCAATATCTTAAAATTTTCGGAGACAGCGCTCTCTGTAAATCGAAACCCGATCTGGAGATTGATCTTAGCGCCATTGCCAAGGGTTACGGTGTGGACGCCGTTTCAAGTTTGCTGCGCTCGCTTAAATTCCGCGATTTTATGGTCGAGATCGGCGGAGAAGTATTTGCCGCCGGTTCCAAACAGGGACGACCCTGGCGGATCGGCATTGACCGCCCGCAATACGGCGCTCAGCCGGGCGTTTTTGTGCAGGCTATTCTCAATTTGCAAAACCGGGCGGTGGCAACCAGCGGCGACTACCGCAACTTTTTTGAATACAAAGGCAAAATCTATTCCCACGAAATCGATCCCCGCACAGGCTTTCCCGTGAGCAATAATACCGCTTCGGTTACCGTAATTGCGCCTGACTGCATGACAGCAGATGCCATGGCTACCGCCATCATGGTCATGGGCGCGGAGAAAGGTTTGAAATGGGTAAATTCCAAAAAGGATACGGAAGCCTTCATTCTGCTGCGCGGCAAAGACGGAAAGTTAACCGAAACGATGTCCTCAAATTTTGACGGATTTATTGCCCGATAGCCATAAACTGTTGTTTCCTATCGACTGCAATCTTAAATTTATTTTATTCTTTGTGCTCTTTGTGTTCTTTGTGAGTTTTGTTGTTATTCTTTCCCGCAAATTGCACAATAATTAAAATTGAAAAAAATCTTTCAGGAATAACAGGTCATTTAGAATGATTAATTTTCTGACGGGTAATTCGGGCTAAACGCAGCATTCCAAATAAAGTAATCGGGGGTAACCGCTCATGACAGAACATCGTTTGGTCTCTTTGGATGCCTTTAGGGGAGCGACCATCGCGGCAATGATATTAGTGAACGATCCCGGAAGTTGGGCTCATATTTACGCGCCTTTAAGGCATGCCGAATGGCACGGCTGGACATTTACCGATTTGATTTTTCCTTTTTTCCTGTTTATTGTCGGCGTGGCTATTGTTTTTGCGTTTTCCAAACGGTTAAAGGAGAACGTCGCTAAAAAGACTCTTTACAAAAAGATAATCAGGCGCACGATAATTTTATTTGCGCTGGGGTTGTTTCTGAACGGATTTCCGTATTTCAATCTTTCGTCGTTAAGAATAATGGGGGTTCTGCAGCGGATTGCTATTTGTTACTTTTTTGCTTCGGTTATTTTTTTGCACTGCGGCAAAAAGGGGCGGTGGTTCTGGGCGCTTGCTTTACTGTTCGTTTACTGGGCTTTAATGGCGTGGTACCCCACGCCCGGCATCGGAGCGGGTGTTTTGGAAAAAGGGCGCAATTTTGCCGCTTATGTTGACAATCTGTTTTTAAAAGGACATTTATGGTCGGTTACCAAAACATGGGACCCGGAGGGCTTTGTGAGCACGTTACCCGCCATTTCGACCACTTTGTTCGGAGTGCTTGCCGGAGGATTGATCCGTTCCCGGAAATCTCATTTGGAAAAGATTGTTGAAATGTTTTTGTGGGGCAATCTTGCCGTATGGATCGGGGTTATTTGGGATAAATTCCTTCCCATTAACAAAAGCATCTGGACAAGTTCCTATGCCGTGTTCACTGCGGGAATGGCGTTGATTGTACTGGCGTTTTGTTATTATTTGATCGATTACAAACATAAGCAAAAATGGGCAAAGCCGTTTGTTGTTTACGGAACCAACGCCATTACGGTTTACGTTCTTTCGGGGATTTTAGCCAAACTTTTGTACCTGATTAAATTTCAAACCGCATCCGGAGAAACAATAACTTTAAAAGGATGGCTTTACACAACGCTCTTTGCTTCGTGGCTCAGCCCCATAAACGCGTCGCTGGCTTTTGCCGTTATTTTTGTTCTTGTGTTATTGGGAGTCAGTTGGATTTTATTCGCCAAACGGATTTTTATCAAAATTTAAAATCGGGACTTTGCGCCGAATTTTTGTTTTAAAGGAACATCGCGGACTTGCGGGAAGTAAAACTTTCGGAGTAATCGCAAAATTGCTTTGAACGTTTTAATTGGATAAATTAATATAATTTAAACAGATAAAAGGCGAGTATGGAACAAACCCAAAACCCGGAAATCTTACAGGAAAAATTAGGCTTTTTCGGAAAGAGTCCGCAAATCGAAGAATTGCTGCAAACGATTCTTATGGTTGCTCCGACCGATTTGTCGGTTTTGATAACCGGCGAAAGCGGAACCGGTAAAGAAGTTGTCGCCAACGCCATTCACCGGTTGAGCAAGCGAAAAGACAAACCGCTTATTTCGGTTAATTGCGGAGCGATTCCCGAAGGGATTCTCGAATCGGAATTATTCGGGCACGAAAAAGGTTCGTTTACGGGCGCCATTGCTCAAAGAAAGGGCTATTTTGAGGCTGCGGACGGAGGCACGATTTTTTTGGACGAAATCGGCGAAATGCCGCTTAACACTCAGGTAAAACTTTTACGGGTATTGGAGACTTCCGAAATCATGCGGGTAGGCGGCAGCGCAAGCATCAAGGTCGATGTGCGGGTAATCGCGGCTACCAACAAAAATCTGGAAGAAGCCGTGCGGAATAATGAATTCCGCCGCGATCTGTATTTCCGGTTAAAGGCGATCACTCTGCAAATTCCTCCTTTGAGAAGAAGGAAAGAAGACATTCCCATTCTTGTAAAAAAGTTCAGCGATGAGTTCGCGAAAAAAAATCAGATTTTTTTTAAGGGATTCGCCCCTGAAGCCATTGAATTGTTAAAACAGTACGACTGGCCCGGAAATGTGCGTGAGTTGAAAAATTTTGTGGAAACCGCCATTATTCTGAATCGCGGGGAGATCATCCATTCTTCCTATGTGCGTTCCGTTCTGAATTTGGATCAACAATCCGCCACTCAGGAATTTTTACCGGTTCCCTTAAATAAATCGCCGGACCAGGCGGAGCGTGAGTTAATTTATCGCACATTGATTTCTTTAAAACTGGACATCACCGAAATCAAGCAAATGTTGGCGCGGTTAATACAGGCGCAAATGGATTTGGTGCAGAACAAGGTAATATTTCCCGCGGACAGTCCGATACCTCAGGATGACTCGAAAGAGGTCAAGCCGACTTCCATGAGCGCCATGGAACGGGAGTTGATCAAAGAGACGCTTAAAAAATTCAACGGGAATCGGCGGAAAACGGCAAAAGCGTTGCAGATCAGTGAACGAACGCTTTATCGAAAATTGAATGAATACGGACTTTCTTGAAGAATTTGCAGTTCTTCCTCCGCGCCGCTTAAACGGACTTTTTAAAATTGATCTTAGGTGAAAATTGAATTGACCATAAGAAAAGGAAAATGAAAATCGGAAGAAAATCGCTTGTAAGAATATTTTTTCCGCTTTTGTTTGTGAGTTTGCTGCTTGTTTTTGTGACGGGTTGCGGTTATTATTCGTTCAAGGGATCGCTGCCGTCGTACATCAAAACCATAGCGATACCTTTATTCGATAATCAGACGCCGGATCCGGGAGTTCCCGAGGCATTGAACCGGATATTGACGGAAGCGTTTATCAGCGACAATACGCTGAAGGTGGTGGAAGAATCGAAGGCGGACTTGATTTTAACCGGAACAATAATGCCCATTCGGGTGAATCCGGCTGTTGTGAGAGCAGGCGAAGAGGTTACCGAAGATCAACTTATTGTGAGCGTTAAAGTAAAATGCGAAGACGTGAAAACCTCTAAACTTTTATTTCAAAAGACCTTTCAGCAATACAGTCCCCTTGAGGCGACGGCGGATTTGGAGCAGCGGCAGCAGGCGATAAACGACGCCCTGCAATTGATAGCGGAAGATATTTTAAACGCCACTCTCGGGGCGTGGTAATCAATAATTTAAAGGGAGAGAAGAATGCTCAGCCCTAAAGATTTTATTCAAAGTGTGGGAAGTGAGTCCATACTTTTTGCCCATAAGGCTGATTTGTTGTTAAAGCAGGATGAAGTTGATCAGGCGCTGGAATTGTGCGAAGAAGGGGTGAAACGTTTCCCTTTTTACACCGAAGGCTATGTTCAACTGGCTCGATGTTACCAGATGAAAGAAGAATATAAAGAAGCCATCGACGCTTACCAAAATGCACTTTTTTATCAGCCGGGGCATTCCAAGGCGCTTAAAGGTCTTGCATATCTTTACTATAAATTAAGGCAGAAAGAATTAGGCGAATCAGCCCTGTTAAAGGCTTTTTTGTACGATCCTTTTGATGACGAATTATACGATTTTTTGAATAGCGAAGGTCTGCTAGCCAAGGTTTATATGCCTCCGGTTTTTGAGGAAGAAGAGGAAGAGGAAAACGAACCGGGAAAAGTCATGCTGGATCTGGAAGAGATACTTGAAGACACTCGCTTAACCCCGGAAGATGAACGAAATCAGATTTTAGAAGAAATAGACGAGCATGTTCAGGTAAGCGAAGAAGAACTTTTGGAAGAAAAACCGCTGCAGGAACTTGACGCCGTGAAGACCGACGAAGATATCTCCGCCAAAGACGATTCTAATCTTGAAAGCGATTCCGGAATTTCGGCAAGCGAAATCGAAAGCGATTTCTTCCCGGAAGATATTTCGGAGATTACTCCGGAATTGGCGGACATCGAAAAGAAAGAAGATGCTTCCGAAGAAGAAACCAACGAAGTCCCGCCGGAGCCCGAATCGGAAAAAACCCATGAAGGCGAAGATTTTTCCGAATGGATGAACGATCTTTTTAAACAGGATGAACAGACCGACAAAGAAGCGGATGAGATTGAACCGCAAAAAGAAAATCTAATTCCGGAAAAAGACGATGTCGATAGCTCTCCGGCAGAACTTGACACGATATTAATTTTTGCCGATCGGCGTAACAGCGAATTGGATTTTAAAGAAGAGCAGGAAGCCGAGGAAGAAAAAGAAAAGGAAAAAAAGGTCGCCGATTTTAATACGCTGGAAGACGATATCGAGCGAATTTCGTCGCAGGAAGCAGACAAGATCGAACAAAATATGGTTCTGCCCGAATCCGAAACATCCGAGTCCGAAGCTGACCTGGACGAGGTTATAAAACGTCTTCAGGAAACTTCGGAAAAGCGCAAAGACGATTCGGACATAAAACAGCTTGAATTCGACCGCCTTCAGGCAAAAGCGGTTGAGGAAGATTCCGTGAATATCGAAGATATTTTGAGCAATCCCAGCCTTTTAACGCCTACATTCGGAGAAATCCTTATTGCTCAGCACAAGTTTGAGGACGCTCTGAAGGTGTTTAACGCTCTGGCTGAAAAAGAACCGGAAAATCCGCGTTTTCGTAAAAAAATCGACTTTTTGAACAAGTTGGTTTCCGCTGGCAAATAATGTTGATCAGAATTTTATTTTTAATTAGCCTTTTCATCTTTTACTTTAATGTAGAAGCCGAAGAGTATTTTTTAAAGCTCACTCCGCAGGGAGTTCAACAACGCGATGCACTGCTCGGGCAAAGTTCATCCGATCCGGGCTTGAAGAAAAAAAGCCGTCCCCTTATTCGGCAGATCATCCGCGTAAATCAACCCCGGTTTCTAAAATCATGGCTGCAAATTAAAATTCAATCGGATGCGGATAAAACTTATCTAAACGATCTGATTAATCGGGGGCTGGTGGAAAAGGCGGAACCCGTGGGTTATTTTAAGGTAAAACCCTTCACCAACGACAGCCTGATCGATCGCCAGTGGTATTTGCAGAAAATCGGAATTCCGCAAGCCTGGCAAAAAACGCAGGGCGACAGCTCCGTTATTGTGGCGATTATCGATACGGGAATCGATTACAGGCATCCCGACCTGCAGGGCTGCATTTGGCGCAATCCACAGGAAGCCGGCGGTAAAGCCGGTTACGACGATGACGGCAACGGACTGATCGATGATGTAATAGGATGGGATTTTACAGACGCGCCGCGGTTTGCCGATTGGGGCGATTATCAGACTCCCGACTCCGATCCGATGGATGAATTCATGGGCGGACACGGCACCCAGATCGCCGGAATTATCGCCGCGAAATCCGATAACCTAATCGGAATAAGCGG
>JAJRSN010000489.1 GCA_024278715.1 Calditrichota bacterium | reverse complement strand
TCTTATTTTCAAGCAACACATTCTCCGAAATTCCAAGCAATTAATAACCTTAACATCCGAAATCTGGTTACTGGCTTCTCGTTACTTGTCACTTTGTCACTCGTTACTTTGTTACTTTGTCACTCGTTACTCATCACGCATTACGCGTCACGTCTTCGTCACTTTGTTACTCTGTCACTCTGTTACTCTCCACCTTGCAGAGCCTTTTCCACTGTTGCGCCGATTTCCGCAGGACTTTTGCAAACGTGAATTCCCGCAGCAGCCAGCACCTTCATTTTTTCCGCCGCGGTTCCCTGACCGCCGCTGATGATCGCACCCGCATGACCCATCCGGCGTCCCGGAGGCGCCGTTTGACCGGCGATAAAACTGACTACCGGTTTGTCAAAATTTTCCTTAATCCAGGCTGCGGCTTCTTCTTCTGCCGTTCCGCCGATTTCGCCGATCATCACAACGGCTTCCGTATTATCGTCATTTTTGAAAAACTCTAAAGCGTCGATAAAACGGGTGCCGATAACCGGATCGCCGCCAATTCCGATACAGGTGGACTGTCCGATATTGCGAGCCGTCAACTGACTGACAGCCTCGTAAGTTAAAGTTCCGGAGCGGCTGATTACTCCCACCTTCCCCGGTTTATGGATAAAACCCGGCATAATTCCCATTTTACCGATTCCCGGAGAAATAACTCCCGGGCAGTTAGGTCCGATTAACTGCGTTTCGCTATTTTTAATTGCGTTATAAACTTTAACCATATCCAAAGCAGGTATGCCTTCGGTGATGCACACCACCAATGCTAATCCGGCATCCGCGGCTTCCAGGATGGCGTCTGTCGCAAAAGCCGGCGGAACAAAAATCACCGAGGCGTTGGCTCCGGTTTCTTTTACCGCCTGTTCCACGGTATTGAATACCGGAATATTGTCCATAACTTTTTGTCCGCCTTTACCGGGCGTAACGCCGGCAACCACAGGCGCGGCGGTATTGTATTGAATCATCTGTTGCGCATGGAATGAACCTTCGGATCCTGTTATTCCCTGCACCAGAATTCGTGTTTTTTCGGTGAGCAAGATACTCATTATTCGTTCTCCGCTTTATGTTAAGAGTATTAGTTCTTTAAAACCTGCACTACTTTTCGGGCAGCGTCTTCGAGCGTTGATGCGACCGCAAATTCAAGTTCCGATTCCTGCAACAATTGCGCCGCCTCTTTGGCGTTTGTGCCTTCAAGACGAATAACAATGGGCACTTTCACATCAATCGAATGCACCGCTTCAATCACGCCCTTTGCCACGCGGTCGCAGCGGACTATTCCGCCGAAGATATTGATTAAAATGGCTTTTACATTCGGGTCTTTTAAAATTATTTTAAAACCGTTACGGACGGTATCGACATTGGCACCGCCGCCCACGTCCAGAAAATTAGCGGGTTCGCCGCCGGCTAATTTGATGATGTCCATTGTCGCCATGGCAAGACCGGCGCCGTTGACCATACATCCCACATTGCCGTCCAATTTGATATAATTCAGATTATATTCGGACGCTTCCACCTCGAGGGGATCTTCCTCGTCCAGATCCCGTAATTCAAGAAGTTCGGGATGACGAAACAAAGCGCTGTCATCAAAATTGATTTTAGCATCAAGCGCGAGAACATCGCCCTGTTTGGTAACAACCAGTGGATTGATCTCGGCTAAAGAACAATCCTTGGAAATAAAGGCTTTGTACAAAGCCATCATAAATTTAACGGCGTTACTGACCTGTTTGCCGCTCAGTCCCAGACCAAACGCCAGTTTGCGAGCCTGAAACGGCTGCAAGCCCATAGCCGGATCGATCCATTCTTTCAGGATTTTCTCCGGATGCTCCGCGGCAACGGTTTCGATTTCCACGCCGCCTTCGGTGCTTGCCATCATCACCAACTGCGATTTGGAACGATCGAGTACCACGCCCAAATAAAGCTCGCGTTCAATGTCGATGCCCTGTTCAACAAGAATTTTTTTAACTTCTTTGCCCTCGGGACCGGTTTGATGGGTAACCAGCCGCATACCGATCATTTGCTCCGCCAATTGCTTTACTTCGTCAAGTGAACGGGCAAGCTTTACGCCGCCGCCTTTTCCGCGTCCGCCGGCATGGATTTGCGCTTTAACAACCGCCAAATCGGTGGGTAATTTTTTAGCGGCATCCACCGCCTCTTCGGGAGTAAATGCCACGTATCCTTCGGGAACGGGAACCTTAAATTCTCTCAGAATTTGTTTAGCCTGATATTCATGAATCTTCATTTAACAACTCCCACTGTAAAAGTTTTAGACATTTTTGTTCAAGAACTATAAATATAACAATTTATTCCAAATATGTAAACCTATTTTGACTGAATATTAAAACGAACTTTGTCGGTTGAGTCAATTGAGTTGATCTAAAAATTCAAGATAAAAAATTTTGTAGAGCTCTCCGGGCTGCCGGATATCATAGTATGCAACGGGAAGGTAAATATGAACAGGAAAACCTGTTGCAAGGGGCATGTATTTTTACGTTTTGAAAAAGGGAAACCGTCTGTTTATTTTTTTTAAATTCTCAACTAAATATGTTAGAAGATGCTTCGAACTTATTTCGCTGTTTTCTATTATTATTGCAGGTGCGAGGCAAGTCGGTAAAATACATAATGCTTTTTAATGAAAAGTCAAAATGTTATATTTCTTAACTCTTTTTTCAGTTGGCAGGCAGTAAATTTTCTGATTGGTTCACACGATAATCCGGTAGTATTTTTAATAATTCTCTTAAATAAGATTCTGGTTCCAATCCATGAAGCTCGGCATTGCCAACAACATGTACAAAATGACCGCCCATTTTCCACCATTATGACTACCCGCCCCGATAAGTCGGGATGCAAGCACAAACAAGTAATTCTTGCGACCAATCGTCACCGGATGAATAGAATCCTCTATTACAAAAGTTTGAAACAATATTGCCTTATCCTTTAAAATAAAATATCCGGAATGAGGTTTGAACGATAGTAATTAAGGCAACTGTAAATATTTTAAGTAGTTATAAAAACCGGAATTGATTTTAATAACACACATATAGTGCTCTTTGTAAAGCTTGAATTGTTTCTCATGTTTAACTGTAGATGTGTATATCCGAAATTAAGATATAAAATGGGTTTTAAGATTCTCCCTCGGCTACCGCGAAAGCGGCAACTTTCTTGGAAGCCGTTTCCCTCACTGTATTTGCTCAATTGTTTGTCAATCTTTTTATTAAATTATTATCGATTTCAAATGGTCCATCTTCGACATAGCGGCTTAAACGCGCACCAAAACTTAAGGTGTAATCGATCGCAATATGTAAACGAAATTTAAACTGTCAGAGCGCATTTTTTAGAACCAGGCACTTATTCGTTTTCGCATGCAACACGATTAAGCACTCCCGTTTTGACCATACTTCAGAGGTTGATTTGACGTAGATCAAAATTTTTCGCCAAAAAGCATAATATGTTTAAAAAAATGGAAATGACCTTGCAAAACCTAACGTAATTTTTTATATTTTGTTATATGAGAAACTTTTAACGTTATTTTATTCACACAAATAAATTAAGACACAGAGAAGGAGACACTCCATGCAAAAATGGGTCATCACCCTGCTTACTCTGCTCATTCCAGCCTTTTCGACTTTATTTGCCGATATTAAAGACAGTCATCATGATTTTAGTGGGCGTTCCTGGAGTAATGGAGAAATTTGTTTGCCCTGCCATACTCCACATGACGCCAATATGGATGTTCCAAACGCTCCGCTGTGGAATCACCAGACCACCCAGGCTACCTTTCAGATTTATCAGACCTCCACAATAGACGCTGCCATCGGACAACCTAACGGGGTTTCCAAACTTTGCCTTTCTTGCCATGATGGAACTGTAGCCATTGAAAATCACAGCGGAAAAACGGACGGAACGACCTATGCAACGTTTGGAAACTTGACCACTAATCTAAGCGACGATCACCCCATCTCTTTTATTTACAATTCAGCCCTTGCCCAGCTTGATGGCGGGCTTAACGATCCCAGCACCACTTTAACCGGTCTGGGCGGGACTATTGAACAAGACCTTTTGTACAATGGACGTCTGGAGTGTTCTTCGTGCCACGATCCACATATTTCCAGAAATACTCAAGGATGCAGTGGCTGCCACAATGTGCACGCCGGTGACGGTCAGATGACCAAAACGCTTTCACTGCGCATCTCAAACGATGGTAGTCAGCTATGTTTAACCTGCCACAAAAAATAAAACAAATGCCCCTCTTTTTGTTAACCAAAACATTGTATTCTGTCCGTGTTTTTGCATTTTTGTAAAAATTGGCGGGCTATATCACCCTCACTTCTAATGATAGAATATATTTCCATTTTTTTACATTATAAGATTAACGGTTAGAGGAAAAGTAAAATTGTCCAATAAATTTAAATCGTTTGCCAGAAAACACTCCCATAATAATTGTTAGTAAATTCAAAAATTATGAGAGTAATTTAATAAAAAGGGGAATTGAAGTTGGGGCTGAGCGTTACCTGAAAATTATTCCGGCTGGCTGTGGAAAACTGTCCGAAATGAAACCGTATCCGTGTCCAGATTGAGCCGGAATGACTGTACGAAATGACCGGAATTTTCCAACTTAAGCAAAACCGGGTGAAAAAAGCGATTTTAACAGGTCACACCTGCAATGTTAGTTACCAGCCTATTTGCGCTTTTGATAATTATGAATTCAGGACTTAGACGATTATGCATGAATGCGCGTGCCTGCCTCTCCTTTTAGCGCGGGTCCCGTTTTTTCGATCGACGTAATAATCACCTCTTTCCCGCCGCCTTCAATGAAATTAATGGCTGCCTCAATTTTTGGTCCCATGGAACCTTTGGGGAATTCTCCCTGTGCCAGATATTTTTTAGCCTCGCTGACTGTCAACTGCGGCAGATCAACCTGCTGCGGCGTTCCGAAATTAATAGCCACCCGATCCACGCCTGTAATAATAATCAGTTTTTCGGCATCGATCTCTTTTGCCAGAACTGCGGAAGCCAGATCCTTGTCAATCACTGCGTCAATCCCTTCCAGCCAGCCGCGATGATCGATATAAACGGGAATTCCGCCGCCGCCCGCCGCAATGACCACAACGCCCATATCCACCAGATGTTTAATAATGTCTTTTTCCACAATGCCTTTAGGACGCGGCGAGGGTACAACGCGCCGATAGCCGCGACCTTTGTCTTCTTTCATGATCCAGCCGCGCTTTTCTTCCAGCTCTTTTACCTGTTCTTTGCGGAAAAAAGGTCCCACAAACTTCGAGGGACTCGATATCGAGGGATCGTCCTTGTTTACCAGCACCTGTGTGACAATGGTCGCCACCTGTCTTTTTACTCCGAGGTCGTGCATTTTATTTTGCAGGCACTGCTCGATCATGTACCCCATGCCGCCTTCCAGATCAGCCACAATAATGCCCAATGGTAACGGCGGAACCAGATGCCGGCTCTCTTCTACCCGAATCAGCGCATTACCGACCTGCGGACCGTTGCCATGAGTAATTACTATATGATAACCTTCTATTAACAGATCAATAATATGTTCCAGGCTGCGTCTGGTGTTCGAAAACTGCTGCGCAATATTTCCTTCTTCAAATTCGCGGGTAATGGCGTTTCCGCCCAGGGCTACAACAATGGGATGCTTTTTCATTTCCTCATTCCTTAATTAAACATGAAAAGCGTGGATTCTCTTAGAAAGCAAGAGAACCCACGCGGAATATTCATGGTTTACAGGAATTTCTTTAAAATATCACCCAGATCCGGCTTTCCGATTTCTTCTAACTCGTAGGTTACCCGAACCGCGGGTTTATTGATATTCACCAACTTCCTCAGATCAATGGGTGTACCGATAATTACCAGATCACATTCTGCATTATTGATGGTTTCTTCTAAGTCTTTGATCTGTTTTTCGCCGTAACCCATGGCTGGTAAAAGCGTGCCGATATCCTGATATTTGTTAAATGTTTCGGTGATCGTACCGACGGTGTAAGGTCTGGGATCGACCAGTTCTTTTGCGCCGAATTTTTCGGCTGCAACCACGCCGGCGCCATAAGTCATTTCGCCATGGGTGAGGGTCGGACCGTCTTCGACGACCAGTACGCGCTTTCCTTTGATCTGCTCGTAACTATTCACAAAAATCGGAGACGCCGCATCGATAACCACCGCATCCGGATTTGCCATCTGAATATTTTCTCTTACGGTCAGAATACCATCGGGATCAGCCGTATCTATTTTGTTAATTATAATCACGTCCGCGGCGCGCAAATTGGCTTCACCCGGATAGTAAAACAGCTCATCTCCCGGGCGATGGGGATCGGCTACGGTGATGTGTAAATCGGGTTTATAAAAGGGTAAATCGTTATTTCCGCCGTCCCATAAAATGATATCCGCTTCTTTTTCGGCTTCTCTTAAAATGGCTTCGTAATCAACCCCGGCGTAAATGATGGTTCCCGATGTGATGTGCGGTTCGTACTCTTCGCGTTCTTCGATGGTGCAATCGTATTTATCAAGATCGGATAACTCGGCGAAACGCTGGACTTTTTGTTCGTTTAAATTTCCGTAAGGCATCGGGTGGCGAATGGCGACGACTTTTTTACCGGCTTCGCGTAAAATTTTTGCCACCTTACGCGTTGTCTGACTTTTACCGCAGCCGGTGCGCACGGCGCAAACCGCGATAATGGGTTTGTTGCTTTTTAGTTGTGTGTTTTTCGCGCCCATCAAAACAAAATCGGCACCGGCGCTATTAACGATTGCCGAGCGGCTCATCACGTAATCGTAAGGCACGTCGCTGTACGCAAACACTACTTGATCCACTTTGTATTTTTTAATTAACTCAACTAATTCTTGTTCGGGATAAATCATTATTCCTTCCGGATATAATTTTCCCGCCAATTCGGGGGGATATTTTCGTCCTTCTATATCCGGGATTTGAGTAGCGGTAAAGGCTACCACTTCGTACGCTTCGTTATCTCTGAAATAGACGTTAAAAT
>JAJRSN010000488.1 GCA_024278715.1 Calditrichota bacterium | reverse complement strand
TGGTTTTCCAGATCATCGGTCTTCCGTCGCCGGTGGCTTTTCCGGCGGCGGCGCCAATGGTACATTCGTCACCAGCCAGACTCCAGCCGACAAACAGGAGAGTCAGCCAGAGTGCCAATATCCGTAAATTAGTATTTAGAGTTTTCATGTGTTGTCCTTTATTTTTGCAGAATCATTTTACCGGTAAAAGCCTGTTGTGCGGTTTCAATTCTGTAGTAGTAAGTTCCCGTATTTACTTCCTTCCCGTTACGGTTGCGCGCATCCCACAACACCTTGCCCCGCTTTTGTCCGTTATTCACTTCAATTTTTTTGATCAGTTGTCCGAGACTGTTGTAAATATGAATGCTAAGCGGGGAAGGTTTTGCCAATTGATATTCGATTACCGTAAGGATGTTAAAAGGATTGGGGTAGTTTGAGGCGGTGATGAAATCGTTCGGAAAAACTATTGTTTTGGCTTGAATGCTGGTAGTAAACGGCAGCCATTCCATGATTTTTTCCCGATCGCGTATTCCGCCGCTATTGCTGTTGGCGCTGTTGTAAGTCCACCATAAACCTTTGTCGCCGCCCGCTCCGATTGTTGTTGTGAAAGTTTGATTGGAACCGGCTCCGAAATAGCGCGCCTGATTTGCGGGATATTTTTTATCATCCCAGTTGCAATCGACGGGTACCCAGCCGATGTTGGGAAAATACACTTGCTGCCAGCGATGGAAAATGCGATCCTGGTAAGGAATGGCTTCTCTTAAATGGCTTCCGGCTTCGAAGCGGGCGGGAATTCCAGCCGCGCGACACATAGCCACAAAAACAAACGTATATTCCGAACACGATCCGTATCCGTTTTTCAACAAGGTAGGCGCGTCGTCCCAACTTCCTTCGGCACGATAATCGATATAATCGATCACATAGTCGTGAATTTTGCGGACTTTCCAGTAAAAATTTGTTTCGTCGCCAAGGGCTTGCTTAACGGCGTTTACGAAAACGGGATCCGTAATTTTGTATTTTTCTCCGTCCCGAGTGTAAAAAGCGATAATCGAATCGGGAATTTCGCTTAACTTGCCGACGCTGTCCGGATGAATACGGTAGCGGATGTTTTGCAGAGTGACCGCAAGCGAATAGCCGTAAACAATATTTGAGTCGGGGGAAAGGAGAGTATGGTAAAAGGCGATTTTTTGACCATACCTGTCTGTCATGTAAGATTCGGGTATTTCCGAAAATTGTAAAGAGTCATCCGGAATCTGGTACAACAAATTAGGGGGACAGGCGAGATAGGTCTTTAAATCCATGACGCTACTGCCCGTATTGGATATTTTAACGGAATAGCGGATGCGCGCCCGCAGCGGATCGGACAGGGAAAAGAGTTCGTTCCCTTTGATATTTATTTTGTAGATAGTGTCCGTATCGTAATCGACGTTCCAGAGATGCTCTCCATCGAACGCCAAACCGTAGGGAAACGAGCCCGGCGCCGGAAGGATTTGTACAACGGAATTTCTTAGTGTGTCGATAAGGTAAATTTCATCCTTATCCTTGTCGGTATTCCACAAATATTTTCCGTCCCAGGTCAATCCTCTGTTGTATCCTGACGGCGCAGTCATTTCTTTCAGAATTTTGCCGCTTTGCGGGTCGATCTTAAATATCTTGTTTTCTCCGCTATCAACGTACCAGAGGGCTTTCCCGTCAAAAGTTATTCCGCGGGGCGAGCCGTAATTCAGAGGGAACGTCTTTAAAACGGTTCCGGTATTTTTGTCGATTCTGTAAATTTTATCCAGCGCCCGATCCGTGCACCATAACTGCTCTCCGTCCCAGGTCAGTCCGTTAATAACCGAGCCGGGAGGCGCGGGGATTGAAGAAAGCGCCGATCCTGTTTTGGGATCGATCTTAAAAATTCTGTTGAGATCGGTATCGGCGTTCCACAGGTTTGTGCCATCCCAGGTTAAGCCGGTCGGCTTACTGCCCGGAGAAGAGAACGACTGCGCGACGGTTCCGGTTTGCGAAAGGGCTGTTTTGAGGATGACCGACAAAACAAGCGGAATTACTAATAAAAACAGGGTTTTGTTCATCGCTTTTTCTTTTTAAATAATGGCGTTAATTAACTTAAAACGTTTCCGTTTTGATTGCGGACGACCGGGCTAATCATCTTCAAATGTCCCTTTGACCTTTATTTTTTTATTCATCATCATAATTTTTCCGTTCGCCAGCAAAGAGTGCAGGTGAAAATCCCGGCCCAGCAGTAAAAGATCGGCATCCGTTCCGACCATTATTTTTCCTTTTGACGATAAATTAAGATTGCGCGCCGGATTGGAGCTTACCGGTTGAAGAGCAAGTTCCGGCGGTATGTTCAGTTCCGACACGGCTTTTCTGAATTCATCAAACAGCGTTTTTACTTTACCGATTTTGAGTCCCGTGACTTTGCCCGCTGCATCAAAAACGGGCAGACTACCCTGACCGTCGGAAGAAAACGAAATTTGTTCGATGGGAACGTCATGTTCGAGCAGCGATTTTAAGGCGTCCGCTGCGCTGCCTTTTTTATCGGGTAAGTAGCGGGCTGGCGTACTCGTCGTAATGTCGATTAAGCCGCCG
>JAJRSN010000487.1 GCA_024278715.1 Calditrichota bacterium | reverse complement strand
CTGAATTTTAAATATTCCATGGCTGTGCTGGCTTCGCCGACCCCCGGAAAGATGACCCGATCGGCACGACGGATTTCGGAAGCGTTATCCGTCACTTTCGGTTCAATTCCCAGTCGATTCAAAGCCAGGCGAACTGAATGGATGTTTCCGGCATTATACTTTAAAATAGCTACCTTCATTCTTCCCTCTTTACAGAATGCCTTTTGTGCTGGGAATTTGCCAGCTTCCCGGATCTCTGTTTACCGCCTGACGAATTGCTCGTCCCACCGCTTTGAAAACAGCTTCGATTTTGTGATGTTCGTTGTCGCCCTTGACTTTGATGTGTAAGGCACAGCGGGCGGCATCGCTAAATGACTTAAAGAAATGTTCGAATAATTCCGTTGGCATGTCTCCGATTTTTTCTCTGCGGAATTTTGCTTTCCAGACCAAAGTACTGCGTCCGCAAAAGTCGATAGCCACGCGCGCTAACGATTCGTCCATTGGCAAAACAAAACCGTAACGTTCAACGCCGCGCAAATCGCCCAAAGCCCGACGAACGGCTTCTCCCAAAACAAGAGCCGTGTCTTCCACTAAATGATGCTCGTCAACGTGCAAATCTCCCTTTAATTCGCCTTCCAGATCGATGCCTGCATTGCGGGCAAACAATTCCAACATGTGATCAAAAAATCCGACGCCAGATTTTAAAGAGCACTTTCCGCTGCCGTCAAGATTAACGGCAATCTTAATCCGGGTTTCTTTTGTGTTTCGTTCCACCGCGGCGGTTCGACATTTTAATTTTAAAAAGCGATAGATTTCTTCCCAGTCGTCGGTGGAAAGAATAGCGTCGGGATGGGATTCTTTTGAAATAAAGATAGCCCCGGCGCCCAAATTTTGCGCTAATTGAACATCGGTTTCCCGGTCGCCGATAACGTAAGAATTTTTCAGATCGTAATTTTGGGTTGTGTATTCGGATAACAGTCCGGTTCGCGGTTTGTGTGTCGGAGCGTTCTCATGGGGAAACGATCGATCGATGAGCACCTCTTTAAAACGGACGTCTTCGCTTTCCAAAATTTTTAACATCAAATTATGTACAGACCAGAATGTGTCCTCCGGAAAAGATTCCGTGCCAAGACCGTCCTGATTGGTGACCATGACCAACTCGTAATCCAGTTCCGCGGCGATCTTTTTTAATGAAGAAATCACATTGGGCAAAAATTCCATCTTCTCGAACGAATCCACCTGTTCATCGGGCGGTTCTTTGAGTATGGTTCCGTCACGATCGATAAAAAGCACCTTTTTCAAGAATGATCCTCCAGTGTTTTAAGTACGGACAGCAAACGATCATTTTCCCGTTCTGTTCCCACTGTAATGCGCAAACAATTTTCACAATGAATCTGTGAAGAACGATCGCGGACAATGATCCCCTGCTCCATTAAACGGTTAAAAATCTTTTTTGCGTCTTTAAAGCGCACAAGAATAAAATTGGCGTCCGAAGGAAAAACTTCTTGCACAATCGCCAATTTTCTCAGTTCGTCGCTTAAGCGCCGTCTTTGACGTAAAATCTTTTGAATATATTCGTCTTTACGAATCCGCTTTTTCAGAAGTTTTAAAGCTACTTCCTGAGTTAAACCGCTCACATTGTATGGCATCTTGATTTTGTTTAAAAATGAAATTACCCCGGCGTCGCCAAACGCTATTCCAAGGCGAATCCTCGCGCTTCCCCAGGCTTTGGAGAAGGTTCGCAAAATAACCAGATTGGAATATTTGTCGATGAGCGGCAAAATGGTTTTCTGCGGAGCAAAATCGATGTAGGCTTCATCCACTACCACAATACCCGAAAAATTCCGCACAATGCGTTCAATGTCTTCCGCCGGAAAGGTATTTCCGGTGGGATTGTTCGGAGAACATATAAAGATTAGTTTCACTTTTGGTTTCAGATGTTCTTCCAGCGCCTTAAAATCGATGTTAAATTCCGGAGTAAGCGGCGCCTTTTTCACGGAAAGATCGTTGATATTCGCGCAAACTTCGTACATGCCGTAAGTAGGCGGCATAATCATGATAGATTCTCTTGCGGGTTCGCCGAACACGCGCATCAACAAATCGATGGCTTCGTCGCTGCCGTTTCCCAAAAATATCTTTTCCGCCGGCACTCCGTAAAGTTCGGAAAGCCTTTGTTTTAACAGACGCTGGTGAGGATCGGGGTAACGATGATAGCCGCTTTCCCGATTTAACGGAGAACCGTAGGCATTTTCATTGGCGTCCAAAAAGATGGCGGCGTTTCCGTCAAACTCGTCGCGCGCCGAAGAATACGGTTTTAAGCGAATAATATTCTTCCTGACCAGGCTACGCACATCAACCATTATTCGCTTCCTTTTCTTTAGTCGCGGTAGAATTCATTGCGAACATGGTTTCGAGCCGGATACTCACAGCCCGTTTATGCGCTTCCAGACCTTCCGCCTGCGCCAGTTCCATTATTGTTCTGCCTAATTGCCTTAGCCCGGCTTCGGAAATTTTTTGAAACGAGATGACTTTCATAAAACTTTCCAATGAAACTCCGCTGTAGCTAAAGGCATATCCGTTGGTCGGCAGGGTATGATTGGGTCCTGAGGCATAGTCGCCCGCGGCTTCCGGCGTCCACGGACCGATAAACACCGAACCGGCGTTAATAACCTTTTCAGCCAGAGCATCCCCGTCTTCTGTTATGATAATCAAATGTTCAGGAGCATAGGCATTAGAAAGCTCAATGGCTTCTTTAGTGTCTTTAACAAGAAAAATTTTTGAATTGTCGAGCGCCTGACGCGCCGTTCTGGCTCGCGGTAAGGTTTGCAATTGTTGCTCGAGGGCATCCTGAACCTGGTCGATCATCGCTTCATCGGTTAAAATGAGCAGCACCTGACTATCCACGCCGTGTTCCGCCTGAGAAAGCAAATCGGTGGCGATGAATTTTGGATTGGCTGTACTGTCGGCAATAACGGCAACTTCGGACGGTCCTGCCGGTAGATCGATTCCCACGCCGTCAAGACTGACGAGCTGTTTTGCCATGGTCACATAGCGGTTTCCGGGTCCAAAGATTTTATGGACTGCGGGAATTGTCTCCGTGCCGTACGCCATGGCTGCGATAGCCTGCGCTCCCCCCGCTTTGTAAACTTTTTGAATGCCCAATATTTTTGCAATGTAAAGGATGGACGGATCGACTTTTCCTTCACGGTTGGGCGGCGTGCAGACAACGATTTCTTTGCAACCGGCAATTTGCGCCGGAACTCCCAACATCAAAAAGGTCGAAAGCAAGGGAGCCGTCCCGCCTGGAATGTACAAACCGACTTTTTCAACGGGCACCGCCTTTCGCCAGCACCACACACCCGGCGTTGTTTCAATCATCGTTTCAATGGGTTTTTGAGAACGATGAAACTTTTCGATATTGGAGCGCGCTGTTTCGATGGCTTCTTTCAGTCTTAAAGAAACCTTTGAAGACACGCTTTCCCATTCCTCTTCGGATACTTCCAACGATTCCAGTTCCACTTTATCGTAGTGTTTGGCAAATTCGATAAGCGTCTGATCACCGAGAGTTTTAACGTTTACAATGATGTGGTTGACCTTTTGCTTAAGATTTTCCAGCTCCATAACCGGTCGTTTTAATAATTCGGACCAGTCTTCTTTTTGCGGATATTTAAAAACCTCCATAAAATCCTCTCATAAAATCATTTTTTCGATGGGAATTACTAAGATGCCCTGTGCGCCGTTTTGTTTTAATTTTTCAATAATTTCCCAGAATTCGTCTTCCCGGATTACCGAATGCAGCGAGCTCCAGCCTTCCATTGCCAGCGGCATAATGGTCGGACTCTTCATTCCCGGTAAAATTTGACAAACTTTTTCGATTTTATCATTGGGCACATTGAGCAAAATGTATTTAAAACTTCCCGCTTTTTGCACCGCTCTTAACCGGAACAGTAATTGATTTAAAACGGTTTGGGATTCCGAGGATAAATTCTCGTGAGCAATTAAAACGGCTTCCGATTGCAGCACTGTTTCAACTTCTTTAAGCCCATTGCTTAAAAGCGTGCTTCCGGTGCTTACGATATCAAAAATCACATCCGCAAGTCCTATGGAAGGCGCGATTTCCACGGAGCCCGTGATTTCATGAATTTCCGCCCGAATGCCTTTCTTTTGTAAAAACTCTCCCAGTATTCGGGGAAAAGACGTTGCGATTTTCAATCCGTTCAAGTCTTCAAGTTTTCGATATTCCATGGATTTAGGAACGGCAATACTCATCCGGCAACGGGCGAAGCCCAGACGTTCCACGATTTTCACGGGTCGCTTTTTTTCCAATACAACATTTTCGCCAACCACCCCGGCATGGGCAATCCCGTCAGCCACGCATTCCGGAATATCATCGTCGCGCAAAAAAAGGATTTCCATGGGGAAATTCTGTGCGGAGGCTTTTAGCTTTCCTCTACCGCTGCTACCGTTTTCCACATAAATTCCGCTCTCGCGCAATAAATGCAATGTTTTTTCGCTAAGTCTTCCCGATTTTTGAACAGCTAATGTAAGCACTACTCTCCTCTTTCTTTTTCTTCAATTAAAACAACAAATCAACCCTAAATCATTCCAAAATCATAAAATAAAAAACCCGATTCGCAATGAACCGGGTTTTAACATCTTTTGAATTTTGATTTCTTACATATTTTGCCGGCGCCATTGCGAGCCATGCCGCAACTCATCTGAATAAAAATGAACATGATGATGGCAATGATTGTTTAATACCGGCATTCCTTACTCCAGATAAATTTTGACCAAATGTAAGGTTTATGAATAATTATGTCAAATTATTTTTTAATATTCGTCTTATGGTTTCCGCAAAGTTTTCAACGTCTTCTTCCGTTGTGTCAAACGAGGTCATCCAGCGCACTTCATTTTCGGATTCGTTCCAGGTGTAAAAAAAGTATTCTTTGCGCAGCGGCTCAATCAGTCGCTTCGGGACAACGGCAAACACGCCGTTGCTTTCCGTCTTTTGAGTAATTTTTATTTCATCGATTTCGGCAATCTTTTGTGCAAGCAGTTGCGCCATTTTATTGGCGTGCCGGGCGTTAGCCAGCCACAGATCGTCCTGCAAATAAGCCTCGAACTGAGCGGCAATAAAACGCATGTTGGAATGAAGCTGCATTCCCTGCTTGCGAAT
>JAJRSN010000486.1 GCA_024278715.1 Calditrichota bacterium | reverse complement strand
AGAAGCGTTGTAGAATATCCTACTATTTTAATATATTAGCACTGAAGTTTTTGCTGTTTTTTTTGTTAAGCGTGTAAGGGTTAAGAGTATAAGCGGAACCGGTTACTTGTTACGATCCCTGAGCCTGTCGAAGGGAGCCTGTCGAAGGGAGCTTGTAGAGTCACTTGTCATCACGCCTTTCTGACACCCTTAACTCTTAACTCTTAACTCTTAACCATTAACCATTAACCATTAACACCTTTTCCCCTTTATGGTACCGGCTTGTCCGCTTAAGCCGTTACAGGTTAATTTCGCCAATTTAACCTTCCGTCTCCTGCTGCAGGGAATTCTTGGTGAAAATCCTTTGTTTTTGAATCCACAATTTTTTAGGTTTGCTTTTTGAATCGAAGATTAAAGGAAAGCGCATGGCTCAAAAGAAAATATTACTCATTGCAGGCGAGGTTTCCGGCGACCAGCACGGAGCGGAGCTCATATCCGCGTTAAAAACCTTTCGTCCCGATGTGCGGGTTTGGGGAATCGGCGGAAATGAACTGGCGAATACGGGCATGGAAATAATGTTTCATCTGGAACGGATGGCGTTTTTGGGCGTGGGCGAGGTGGTGCGCCATCTGCCTTTTATTCTTAAAGTAATGAAGACCGTCTTGCAGCGCGCTAAAGAAGAGAAACCCGACTGCGCCATTCTGATTGATTATCCGGGCTTCAACATACGGATGGCTGCAAAATTGAAAAAAATCGGCGTTCCGGTTGTTTATTACATCAGTCCGCAATTGTGGGCGTGGGGACATCGCAGGGTGGAAAAGATCAGGAAGCACGTGGATAGGATGCTCGTTCTGTTCCCTTTTGAAAAAGAATTTTACCGCCGCCACGGAATTGAGGCGGAATACGTGGGTCATCCTTTGGTGGACAAACATTTCGCGCATTTGCCGAAAGGGTTTAAAGAGGTTCGGGAAGGGAATGCCGTTCTGGGCTTGCTTCCGGGAAGCCGTAAAAACGAAGTTAAAACCCTTTTGCCGCGGATGGTGCAAACCGCTCAAATTTTATTAAAGGAGCGGAAAATTCAAAAGGTGCGCGTCCTAAAGGTTCGGCATTTAAGCAAAGAATTCTATCGACCGTTTTTGGAAGGGACGGAATCCGCGTTTGAACTTATCGAGCGTCCCATGGAAGAAATTTTGCCGGAGCTGGACGCCGCTCTGGTCGCCTCGGGAACCGCTACTTTGGAGACGGCTTACTTTGCGGTTCCCATGGTTATTGTCTATCATGTTACTCCGTTAACCTATTGGCTGGGGCGTTTACTGATCAAAGTGAATCATATCGGATTGGCGAACATAGTGGCGGAGAAGGAGATTGCGCCGGAGTTGATTCAAAACAAATTTTCCGCGCAGCGCGCAGCCGAGCTTCTTGCTCCGATGCTCGACCCGGCTGTTAATCAAAGGATTCGCCGACAAATGTTAATCGTGCGAAATAAATTGGGCGAACCCGGGGCTTCCGTGCGCGCAGCCCGGCAAATTCATCGATTTTTAAACGGATCAACGTAAAAAAGCCTTCGGCTGAAACAGGCGGAAATCGATTAAAGGGAAAATTAAGCTTCTTTAAAAAATAAAATTTTTAAGAATCGCGAAAAGAGACCAATGACCGAAAAACCGATTAAATACGTCATCGAGAACCATCGATTAGGGCAATGGGATTTTCGGCTGAAACGCGTGCAAAATCTTGATGATTTAATCGATCGGATAACGGACGAGTTGTTCAATCGTGACGAACGCCTGCCCTATTGGGGGGAATTATGGCCCTCGGCTATCGGATTGAGCCATTTTTTAATCCGCAACCCGGATCTTATCGAAGGCAAAAGCACGCTGGAATTGGGCGTGGGGCTGGGACTTACTTCGATGGTTCTTCAAAAGCTCAATCCCTCAGAACTGCTGCTTACCGATTACGAAAGGGAGGCGTTGGATCTGGTCAAAGAAAATTTTGGTCTGAACCGATTGCCGGAGCCCGCGGTTCAATTAACGGACTGGAGGTCGCCGGATTTTGCGGAAAGGTTTGAGCGGATAGTGGCTTCCGATATTTTGTACGAGGAGCGTTTCTTCGATCCTTTGATTCGTCTGTTTAAAAATAGTCTGGCATCGGGCGGAAAAATAATTATTGCCGAACCAAACAGAGCCGTGGCTAAAAAATTCTTTCAATCCCTGCACGACCACGGGTTCAGGTTCAAAAACACGATTATTCCGGTGGTTCAAACAGGCAAGACGATTCAGGTAAATAATTTTGTGATTTATTATCCGTAAAAAGCGGTTGTTAACAAGATCATTGCATCCGCCAAATCTTTGTCATATTTTAAGCCTTAATTTAGAAACGGAGATATAAACCCGATGAACACACAGCCACGCATCCTGGTGATTGACGACGACGAAGCCCATCGCGAAGGGATGGCGTTGTTATTGGAAGACGAGGATTATCTGGTTGATCAGGCGGAAGGCGCGGAAACAGCAATGGAATTGATTCGCCAATATCAGTACGATCTGGTTATTACCGATTACAAGATGCAAAAAATTGACGGCATGGAACTTTTGAAGATCATTAACGATTACGACCCGCTTTTGAAGGTGATTATGGTTACCGGCTACGGCTCCATTGAACACGCGGTTCAGGCGCTGCATCTGGGCGCCTTTGACTATATGCCAAAACCCATCGATCCGGTGAAGCTAAAGGAAGTGGTGAGTCGGGCGTTAGAGAGTCAGGGCTGGAAGCATCCCGCCAGGGCAGCCATTCCGCTTTATTTCGGCGAAATAGTGGGTCAGTCGCGCGCCATTAAACGGGTGGTGCAGCAGATTAGGAAAATCGCCAATGTCGATGTGCCCGTGTTGATTTCCGGCGAAAGCGGTACTGGTAAGGAACTGGTCGCCCGCGCCATACACAGCGCCTCCCAGCGAAAAGACAAACCCTTTATCGCCATCAACACCGGCGCAATAGCGAAAGATTTGATTATTTCCGAACTCTTCGGGCATGAAAAAGGATCGTTTACCGGAGCCACCGAGCAACGCAAGGGGAAATTTGAAGAGGCGGACGGCGGCACACTGTTTTTGGATGAAATAAGCAGCATGAGCGAGGATACGCAAATCGCGCTTTTGCGGGTTCTGGAAAACAAACAAATCGAACGGGTCGGCAGCTCTCGCTCTTTTAAGGTGGATGTGCGAATTGTCGCAGCCACAAATTCAGATTTAAAACCGTTGATCGAGAATAACCGCTTTCGCGAAGATTTGTTCTACCGGCTCAATGTTTACCGCATCGATTTGCCGCCCTTGCGCGAACACGTGAGCGATATTCCTCTGCTGGTTGACTACTTTATGCAGCAATTCAATAACCAGTACCATACCCACGTGGAAAAGATCGACGAAAAGGCGCTGGAAATTCTTATGCATTACAACTGGCCCGGTAACGTGCGGGAATTGCGCAATGTGGTGTTAAACGCCATGATTCAGGCAAAAGAAAAAATTCAGATAAAAGATTTGCCGCCATTTGTGTTAAAGCAGGCGCCGGAAGAAATTCGTCTTAAAGCCGGAACTCCGCTGCCGGAAATCGAACGATTGTCCATCGTCAAAACGCTGCGCATGGTCGGCGGTAATAAAATGAAGGCTGCCTCCCTGCTGGGAATCAGCCGCAAATCGCTCTACAACAAAATCGAGGAATATAAAATTAAGGAAGATGAGTACAATTCTCCGTCAATCTCATGATTTCCGCTTTTATTTCCGAACGAACAACCAAAACGTGTGAGTTTCCATGAAGCAAGAACATATCAGGAAAATCTGTTCCGATCCCAAACGTTTGACGGATCATATTAAGCAAAAACTGAATGCCCGCAAACCCCAGGATCATCTGTATCGCAGGGATGTAAGCTTTACGCCCGCCGCGGTTTTATTCCCCCTGTACTTTAAAGACGGCGAACCCTACTTGTTGTTTACCAGACGCACCGATCAGGTGGAGCATCACAAAAAGCAGATTTCTTTGCCAGGCGGTCGCAAGGACGAAGGAGATCAAAATTTGCTGCAAACCGCCCTGCGCGAAACGGAAGAGGAAATCGGTTTAAAACCGGCGGATGTGCAGATTCTCGGTCAAACCGATCGTTTTTTGAGCAATACGAATTATCTGATTACGCCTTTTGTGGGCGTGTTCCATTATCCCTATCCTTTAAAGATCAATCGGGCTGAAATCGATTATCTGATTGAGGTTCCTTTGTTTTATTTGCTGGACGATAAAAATTTTGAAATGAAAGTCGTGGAAAAAAGCGATGTGCCGTGGGTTCTGCATTATTATTATTTTGGAGAAGAGATAATCTGGGGCGTGACCGGATTTTTACTGAGCAACTTTTTTTCGATTGTATTTGAGCTAAACAGAAATATCTTTAAGGCGGACGAAAAAAAGATTTCTTCCGATTAAGAATAAACCCGACAGGGAGCGCGGCAAATCTAAAAACCGGGAGTAAACAATGTCTTCGTCTTTTTCGGAATTTGACGTAAAGATGATGAAACGCTGTTTCAGGCTGGCGAAATGGGGCAGAGGAAAAGTAAATCCCAATCCCATGGTGGGAGCGGTGTTGGTCAAAAACGGCAGAATTATTGCGGAAGGCTATCACCCTTATTTTGGCGGACCCCATGCCGAGGTAAAAGCATTTGCGAGCGCCAAAGAAGACGCGGCTGGAGCCACTCTTTACTGCAATCTTGAACCCTGCTGCCACACCAATAAAAAAACGCCGCCCTGCACGCCCCTGATTATCAGCAAAAAAATAAAGCGGGTTGTTGTCAGCAACATCGATCCCAATCCCGATGTCAGCGGAAAGGGATTGAAACAGTTGCGCGAGGCTGGCATCAGGGTCGAAGCGGGGTTGTTGACTGAAGAAGGCGAAGAGCTGAATCGCTTTTTCTTTTTGAACATGAGAGAAAAACGTTCGTACGTCACTTTGAAAATCGCCCGCTCTTTGAACGGATTTATTTCAAAAGAAAGAACTTCCCAAACCTGGTTGACCGGAAAAGAGGCAGTGCGCTACGTCCATCGGCTGCGCGGCTGGCACGACGCCGTGCTTGT
>JAJRSN010000485.1 GCA_024278715.1 Calditrichota bacterium | reverse complement strand
GGATTTTCACCAAGAATTCCCTGCAGCAGGAGACGGAAGGTTAAATTGGCGAAATTAACCTGTAACGGCTTAAGCGGACAAGCCGGTACCATAAAGGGGAAAAGGTGTTAATGGTTAATGGTTAATGGTTGATGGTTAAGAGTTAAGAGTTAAGGGTGTCAGAAAGGCGTGATGACAAGTGACTCGACAGGCTCAGGGATCGTAACAAGTAACCGGTTCCGCTTATACTCTTAACCCTTACACGCTTAACAAAAAAAACAGCAAAAACTTCAGTGCTAATATATTAAAATAGTAGGATATTCTACAACGCTTCTACAATATTCTACTACTTTTTATTCAACCTGAAAAACGCCCAAAACCAAAGCTTACTAATCAACCTTTTAAGGAACAATGCGTTAATCGCCTTTTTGCTTAAGTGGCATAATATTTGAAGATTACTAAAAAGATATCACCTTCTAACATTCAGGAGAACCGATCATGAAGAAATTCAGTTTATTAACCCTCGCTTTAATTTCGTTTGCTTTTCTGTCAGTATCCGTCTATTCGCCGGTAAGAGCTCAGGAGATAAAAGAAACTCCCCGCTACAAAACACAGGGATTACACGACGTTAAGCGCATAAATGCCGATACCAAGAAAGAACAGAGCATTAAAAACAAGGATCAGATGCAGAACGACGCGGAGAATATTTCCTTACGGATAAATAAATTAATGAAAAAACGCCCCACAAATACGACAATGATGACCCTGGGCAAATCCATGGATAATATGACGGGAAATATGAAAAGTATGATTAACCAGATGAACGCGTTGAATAGTAACAAAATGTTTATGAACGATCCGAAGATGAGCAAAAACATGAAAACAATGCAAAATAACATGGCTGATATGATAAAATCGATGGACGGCATGATGAACGGATTTAAAGGTTTTCAGGAAAACGCTATTTTTAAAACGAAAAAAGATTGAGAGCTTTCAAAACTTTAAACGCCTCCGATTTCTTTTTGAGTTGTCGGTGGCTTTTTTTTACAAACAAATCCGGTTTTGTTTTTAATAAACATCTGATGCTCTAAGTGTAAACATTCATTTCCACACGAAAATTGAAAGGGGATACTCATGCAATTAATCCCTGACTGGGCGCCCAACATTCACCCTTTAATTATACACTTTCCCATTGCGCTGCTATTTTTGGCGGTTCTGGCGGATATATTGGGCTTGGTATTCAAAAAGTACCGTTGGCTTAATAAAGCCGCCATCGGTTTGTTTTTTACCGGATGGTTGGGAGCCGTGGCGGCGTACTTAAGCGGCAAGGAAGCGGCGGAAATCGTTAAGATACCGTCGGCTGCCTTTCCCGTTATCAGCAGGCACGCCGATTTGGCGTTGATCGTTATCTGGTTCTTTGGCATTTACGCTCTTTTGCGCATTGTTTTATCATGGAAAGGCTGGGATCGCAAAATAGCGGTATCGGTTATTCTGTTTTTAATCGGAGCGGGCGGCTTGATTTTAGTGCAGCAAACCGCAGAACGCGGGGGCGAACTGGTTTATCGCTACGGGCTGGGCGTGGCTGCCGTCGAAACGCAGGAGAATATGGAGACTGCGATTTCGGAAGAAGAAGAAATACCCGAGCTCATGATCTCAGAGGACGGGTCATGGATTTTAAACGGCGGGGACGAGGTCAATAAAATCTTCGCCAAGAGTTTTAAGCTGTTGTCCGGAAATATTAAAGACCTTCAAATCGGCGTTGAGCAGGACGCATTGACGCTTACGACAAGACAGAAAAGGTCTTTTATCTTTACCGTGGGCGCTCCCGCTGGAGACGTTGTTTTTACGGCGGAAGTGAATTTGCGGGATTTTGACGGTCGCTTTTTATTAGTCCATCATGTTCAGGACAGCGGCACGTACGACTTTCTTGCCGTCGAAAAGGGTCAGGCAAGACTCGGACTGAAACAAAACGGGATCGTAAAAATATGGGACACCGGCGCCATTCAGGCTTCCGGCTGGCTGACATTGAAAGCGGTCGGCACTAAAAAACATTTCCGGGGTTACATTAACGAAAAACTAATCGCCCACGGTCACGGCACTGACCTGCCAATCGGAAAAACCGGATTTGCCTTTACGGGCAGCGGTAAGGTAATTGTAAAGCGGATGGAAGTTCAATCGCTCGATTCCGAATAAGGAAGAATAAAAAAGAGTTAACCCGAATCGGCGCACTTTGTTCGCACGCCGGTTTTATTGTTAAGGCGGAACTTCGTTAATTCCGGAGTCCGTCTTTTTTTTAACAAACCGAAGAAAGCGGCGTGATTCGGGAATCAACCGAAATTTTTAAGCGATTCCACCAGGTTAAGATACGATTCATAGCGCAGAGAATGAATTATTCCCTTTTTTAACGCTTCTTTAACGGCGCACCGGTCTTCGGTAATGTGCTGGCAATTGTTGAATTTGCAATGCGGCGCGAATTCATCGAACTCTTTGAAGAATAAGCGCGCTTCGCTGTAATGAATGTCGATAAAATCAAGCACTTTAATTCCCGGCAGATCGATTATTCTTGTATTTTCATCGAGCTCGTAAACGCGGATTTGGGTTGTGGTGTGGCGTCCTTTTTTAGTCGAGGGACTTACCTCGTTTACCCGCAGTTTTAATTCGGGAACCATAACGTTGAGCAGGCTGCTTTTTCCTACGCCGGAATGTCCGGCTAAAGCGGAATCGTGATTTCTAACGGCTTCATAAAGCAGGTCAACGCCTTCGCCCGTTGTCGCGGAAGTGAGCAGAACTTTGTAACCGATATCGGTGTAAATTCGGGCAATGTTTTCCGCTTCTTTTCGGTCTTCGAGCAGATCGATTTTATTAAAGCAGATAAGCGCGTCGAGTTGTTCCAATTCCGCCAAAACCAGGAAGCGGTCGATCAGACCGGTTTTTACGGGCGGTTCGACAAAAGAAGAGATGATTAACAACTGATCGATATTTTTCGCCAGGCGCCTGATAAACGGGACGTGTTTGGCAATATATTTGGGAGCGTTTCCGCTGTGAATAATATCTTTTTTTTGTCCGATTGCATATTTGGCTTTTAAAAAGTAACGGATGCGCTGCCTCTGTTTGCGAGTTATATGTCCCATACCGATTTTTCTACGCCTTGCTCGTGTCCAAAAATTCAAAAATCAGGGATTCGGGAATCGGCTGAGTTTCGGAATAGCTTATCGCGCCTTGCAGCCGCTTTAACGCTTCGGGGATAATTTGTTTGTTATCGGTGTAAAAAGTCATAATAACTTCGTCTTTTTCGACCTTTTCGGGAGCCTTTTTATGAATAATTATTCCGGCTTTGGGATCGATCTCGTCTTCGGATCGGGACCTTCCGGCTCCCAACAGAACGGCTGCCGATCCGACCTTCAGAGCGTCTATCTGTTTTAAATATCCCGCGGTCGAAGCTTTAACTTCCGTTTCGTACCTGGTTTGGGGATACTGATCGGGATGAAATAAGAAATGCGTGTCTCCGTTTTGAGCGACCACAATCTCCAGAAATTTATCCATGGCTGCGC
>JAJRSN010000031.1 GCA_024278715.1 Calditrichota bacterium | reverse complement strand
TCCGACCTTATCCGAACCGAATGTCGGTGCAATGCCGTCAAGGTCATAAGCCCAAAAAAGGTTTTTTGAGAGATCAAAATTTGTCAGATCGTCTTGCGAATCTCCGTCACCACCTATAAAATCGGAGACTCCGAGAGTAAAACATATTTTTATCAAAGGCTTGGTGCCGTCATTCTTAATTTCATAAATTTGATAAACAACGTCTTCCCATGGTTGATCCGTGAACTCTAACGCCCGGCACTTAATAACCAATCCTAATCCTTTTCTGGTGGAATCGGTGCTATCCGGATAATAATCATATCGGTCATAAAGATTGTCGGTCATTTTGTAATAGATTTCCTGCCCGTTTATAAATTTATCTTTACCCAAATAACCATCCCAGCTTCCGGACCATCCGGGATCTTGCGTATCATCCATGCGATCAAGCCAGAGTTCAGGCCAGGTGTCAGGATTTAAACTATTGGCAATCCCTTTGGCATTTTGATTGTAATAACCCGGAACAGGTTCGAAATTCCAACTTTTTCCCTCAGGTGATGAACGTCCGTAATTCGTAATTACAGTGTGAATCGTATCTCCGTTTTCATCTGTAATTTCTGATCCGATCCAAATTATTGTCTGCGCCAGATAAACCTCTTTGCTATTTTTGGGCCATTCATAAGGTGTTTCATTATAAATCGGCGTTGCTCCGGTTCTGCCGGTCTGTCCGAAATTAAAAATCGTTGTCCTCACCCGATTTGCATCGAGTTGTGTTTTTCTGCGAAAATCGGGATTGCCTCTTTCTTTGCTTGGCACATATTGAGAAAAGGCTAATGAAAAAAGAAGGAAGATAAATAAAAGGACAATAATTCCTGAAAAGTATAAATTTTTCATCCGCATTTTTTCCCTTTGATTTTGGAAATTTATTTCAGAAGTATCAACCTGATGGTTTTGTTGTATGCACCAGCTTGAAGACGGGCAAAGTAGATTCCGCTTGGCAGCCGGCTGCCGTCGAATTTTACGGAATACGTTCCTCTGCTTTGAATTTCGTTGACCAGAGTTTTAATTTTTTCTCCGTTAATGTTGTAGATGGTTAGCAATACATGTTGTGCTGACGGCATTTCGTATTGTATTGTTGTTACCGGATTGAACGGATTAGGATAGTTTTGGTGTAATCTAAATTTGGTTGCAACCGATTTCGTCTCTTCATTAAAACCGGTGTAGAGAACAGAAGGCAATTCTTTACCCGGTTCATATTTATTTCCCTGACTGTCTGCGAGATAGATGTTCACCCAATCAGGACGTGAAGGCAGTTTATTAGATTCAACCAATTCGCTCCATTGTTCATCGGTTAGTCGTTCAAAATTATCGGTGATTTTTTCGTAATAGGACATCACCGGACCCACAAAGGCAATGAAAGGCGATTCGGGATAGGGAGCCCGGGCTAAAAACACGCCGAGATTGATTTTTCCGGTTCCTACATGCAAAACGTGACCGACAAAATTTCCCTCATAATCGGTTGGTTGTGTGTGCACATCGGCTATGGTGAAATCCCCTTTGGCTGCATCATCCGGATGGTAATAAAGTGAAGAATACCATCCGCTAAAAGGCGGAGCACCGCTCGTTCCGCTCACAAAAAGCATTTTCTTTAACCAGTCTATTTCTTCCGCATCCAAAGGCTGCAGGGCTAATTCTTTAACGGCGATTTTTTCTAACTTAATCATAACATTTTTCAGACCCGGAAAGTATTTTTGTATCATGTACATTTCATAACTATCATTCGGAAATTGAGAGAAATAATTTTCCGCTTTTTCGGCAAAAGCTGCTATGCGGGCATAAAATTCGGGAGTGGGTTCTACAAAAGAATAGGGAAATGAGCAGCCGGATGCACCGGTGTAAGATTGTTTAGCATATAACAAATTGTCATGTCGCAATTGAGCCCATGACGCTAATTGTGAATTTAATTTGTTTTGCCGCCAGGCAGCCGTTTTCATAAAAAAGGGCAAGCTGTCGCGGTTTTCGGGCGGATTAAGCGCGCGGATGGCATTAAGCCAGACGTTGTAAAGCGAAGATTCCCAGAATTCGGTATCATAAGAATCTACAAGAAAGCGCAGGGCTGCTAATTGAGAAGCGTATTTATAATTTATTAGTTCTTCCTTTAAAAGTGGCAAGGCATCATCATTGCCTAATACAAACATGGCATCCAGAGGATCCGGTAAAGGACGCCAGATTTTTTCGCCATTAAAAATAATTCGATCAAAAACTACATTCGAAAAAATATAGGAATCCACAATAAAACGTTGACCCATCAGGCGGAAGGAAATCGGCAATTCCCCGGGTTCATCGTTAAACGGATCGGTCATTAGTATCTGCGAGAGAATTTTTTGTTCTGTGCCATTGTAATTTTTTAATTCATTCCGGTATTGGTCATAAATAGTATCGTCCAAAAATTCCCTTGCGCTTTTTAATTGTAAAGAGGTCATTAATCGGGAAAATTCTTTTGGCGTAATGTTGTCAGGTTCTCCGACCATGAAAGAAATGATTTCATCATTTTTCTCGAGGAACGAACGGACATTGGCAAGGTCGATTAGTTCATTTAGCATGAAGGCGCCTAAATTCATGCGGCGAATTTCTTCGCGCGTCCATGGAGGTTCAAAGGGATTTTCGGGCGGCGGGGTA
>JAJRSN010000484.1 GCA_024278715.1 Calditrichota bacterium | reverse complement strand
CTTTGTTATGCATTACCTCTTTCTGCTTTCTCTTTTTTCATTTTTCATTTGCCTTACTCATTACGCGTCCCTTCGTCATTTTAAAAGGACTTTAATCTTGAAAGAACTTTAATCTTACTAATCACGCATTATGGCTTTCTGCCGCCCTTTACCCTTTAATCTTTAATCTTTAATCTTTAATCTTTAATCTTCTTTTTTCTTACTCATCACGGAAGGGTAAAGCCGCGTCCCGAAAGGGTTTCTCGTTTTTGTCCCGACCCGTGGTTCAGCGTTTTCAGCAAAGAAACTTTAAACAGAAAACTAAAAAAATTTAAAAAAAGTGAAAACCCACGATCTATGTATTAGAAGTCAACTAACAAAAAGGACGAATTAATTTTCGTAGGAGGGAACAAATCATGGGTGCAGATTTAACACGTATTAATGCCAACATTCCGGCGATGCAGAATGTGAACATTCTGGCAAGAATAAGCGACAAGATCGCCCAACATCAACTTAAGTTAGCTACCGGTAAGCGCATCAATTCGCCTTCGGAAGATCCTGCGGGTTACATGTTAGCGCGCGGTCTGGAATCTCGGAAACGCGGTTTGCAGGTAGCCATGGAGAATGTCTCGAACGCTCAGAATATCCTTGACGTTGCTGAGGGTGCGTATTCGAATATTATGGATATTCTTCAGACATTAAAGGAAAAAGCGACACAAGCCGCCGACGGCAGTTTGAACTCGTCTCAGCGCTCCGCTATTGACGGTCAGGCGGACGCTTTGATAGCGGAGATCGACGACATCACCGATAACACTACTTTTAACGACAACAAGCTGATCGACGGCAGCTTTTCAACCGCTTTCCAGACCGGAGAAAAAGGCACGCAGCAATTATCCGTCACTCTCGGCGCAGCCGACAGCGCATCTCTTGGAATCGACAGCATCGACCTTTCCACCGCAAACGGAGCGAGCACGGCAATTTCCACTTTGACCACCGCTATCGAAACACTGTCCTCACGGATGAGAACTTTGGGAGAATACAAGGTGCGCTTACAATCCAAGCAATCGTCTTTGTCCAATGCCATCACCAATACCGAAGCCGTCCGAAGCACTATTGAAGACGCTGATTTTGCCACTGAACAGATGGAAGTGATGAAGCTGCAAATCTTGCAACAAACATCCCTTTCGTCTCTAACTCAGGCTAATCAGGCGCCGCAGTTAGTGCTGTCCATGTTCCGTCAGTAAATCACGCGGCTTACGGATCAAACTTTTAAAAAGCGGAGGGTTTATCTCTCCGTTTTTTTTTGACCCGCTTTACTTTTAACAAACCGGCACAATCATCTTATTGTGGAAGATATTGCAAGAGCGCACAAAGCAACTTATTCCCTGCAAAAATTCGTAAATTTACGAATTTTTCCTTGCAAAAATTATGAATAACTGTTAACTTTTAGCCGTTTTACTAATTCAATGAGAAAATCATGCAAAGATTCGCATTAGAGTATTTAATCGAATGGAAAAACAAAAAAGACCGCAAGCCGCTCATTATTAAAGGCGCCAGACAGGTTGGGAAAACATGGCTGTTGAAGGAATTCGGCAAGAATCATTTTAAACAGTATCATCATTTTGATTTTGAGCGGGATAAAAATCAATTGCTACCGGTTTTTCAGGCTGAATTGAGTCCTAAGATTATCATCCGCAATTTAGCGTTGTTGTCCAATAAAACAATTGATATTGAAAACGATCTGGTTATTTTTGACGAAATTCAGAATATTCCGGCGGCGCTTACGTCTCTGAAATATTTTCACGAGGAAATGCCGCAATTGGCTATTTGTGCAGCCGGCTCTCTTTTGGGTATCACGCTTTCGGATATGTCTTTTCCCGTAGGTAAAGTTGAGTTTTATAACCTGCGTCCAATAAATTTTGAAGAATTTTTGTTCAATTACGGAAATCCGTTATTATACGAAGCTTATTCGGAAGGATATCAAACCTGTACAGTTTCCGAAGCCGTTCATTTAAAATTACTTAAATTGTTGAAAGAGTTCTACATTACAGGCGGCATGCCGGAAATGGTTAATACCTATCTGCTGGAAAAAGAAAGCAATCCCAGTATTTTTCAAGTCATCCGAAAAAAACAAGACGATCTGCTTAACGCGCTTAAAGCGGATTTTAGTAAGCATTCGGGAAAGGTGAATGCCCTGCATATCTCTTCCGTTTATGAGAGTGTTTCCTTGCATCTTGCACAATATACGGACGATTCGGTAAAACGTTTTCGTTTCAAAAATGTCGTTAAAGGGAAAAAAGGTTATTCGGAACTCTTTGGACCCATTTCCTGGTTGGAGAATGCGCAACTTATTATAAAAGTGTTTATCGCCAACAAAGCGGAATTACCATTGCGCGCTTTTTGTAAAGAAAATATTTTTAAGTTGTATTTGAATGACGTGGGATTATTGGGCGCCATGCTAAATATTCCGCCTTCTGCTGTTTTGTTGGGAAATTACGGAACAACAAAGGGATTTTTTATTGAAAACTTCGCGGCTGCGGAATTATTAACAGCATCTGGTTCTCAATTATATGGCTGGAACGAGAGAAATTCGGAAATTGAATTTTTAATAGTAAAAGAAGATCGTATTATTCCCGTTGAAGTAAAATCGGGAATTCGGACAAAAACAAAAAGTTTAAGGCAATATATTCTTAAATATAATCCGACTTGTGCCTTTATTTTATCCGAAAAGCCCTTTTCCCGGAAGGATCGAATTATAAAATACATCCCGCTTTATTTTGCCGGAAAACTTTTTGCGACGGATTTTTGTTAATTGCAGTTCATTTACATCCAGAGATGGAAAAATACCTTAAAAACAAAAATTTTCTCATCTCCGTCAGAATTCCTTTAAATAACCATTTTCGGCAATTAATCAAACAATCAAAAAAAATTTTAAAGCCCGCCTGACCCGCCGATTTTTTTAGTGAAGATAACATGATCGCGAATTAATGGGATTAGGCAGATTTTACGGAAAATAATAATTTTAATGAGCGGGCAGAAAAAAAATTTAAAAAAAGAAAATACCCTACGACATAGAAATTAGACGTCAAAAAAACGGAAAATAATTTCCGGGACGAAGGTCAAATTAACTAAATTAAGGAGGTTTAACAATGGGAGCCGATTTAACCCGTATTGCTGCCAACATCCCAGCCATGCAGAACATCACCATTCTTTCGAAGGTGAGCGACAAAATCGCTACGCACCAGTTGCGTCTTGCCACTGGTAAGCGGATTAACTCGCCGGCGGAAGATCCTGGAGGTTACATGTTGGCTCGAGGTCTGGAAGCTCGTAAACGAGGTTTGCAAGTTGCTCTGGACAATGTATCCAACGCTCAGAACATCCTGGACGTTGCCGAGGGCGCTTATGGCAACATCATGGACATTCTGCAAACCTTAAAGGAAAAAGCGACCCAGGCTGCTGATGGTAGTTTAAACTCAACTCAGCGCTCCGCAATCGACGGTCAGGCATCCGCTCTGATTTCCGAGATCGACGACATCGTAACAAACGCCACGTTTAACGACAACAAGTTGATCGACGGAACGTATTCCACAGCATTCCAAACCGGAGAAAAAGGCTCGGAACAATTGTCCGTTTCTCTGGGTGATGCAGACAGCGCGGCTTTAGGTATCGATAGCATCGATCTTAGCACGGCAAATGGCGCAAGCACCGCCATTTCAACCATCAGTTCCGCAATCGATACGCTTTCCGGTCACATGAAAACTCTGGGTGAGTACAAGGTAAGATTGCAATCCAAACAATCCAACTTGTCCAATGCCATCACCAACACCGACTCGGTACGCAGTACCATTGAGGATGCGGACTTTGCCAAAGAGCAGATGGAAGTTATGAAGCTGCAGATTCTGCAACAGACATCGCTTTCGTCATTGACTCAGGCAAACTCGGCGCCGCAATTGGTATTGTCGATGTTCCGTTAATCGATGACAGCAACCCGATGATTCAGGTGGAGAGTAACGCTCTCCACCTTTTAAACATTTAAAGGGAGTGTAAAATCATGCTGAACTACCAACAAAAACCGAGAAAAAGGAACGCTAATCCGTATCTTGTTCAGAAAATTATGTCCGCCAGCCGCGAAGAGTTAGTCGCCTATATTTATGAATATGGCGCTACGGCATGCGCTCAAAAAGATCCCGTTAAAGCCCGGACAGCGGTTAATAATCTGATTCAGTCTTTGAACTTTGATTATAAAGAAACCGCCGAAACGTTTCTCTCGGTTTATCGGTATCTTGGTAATTTAATTAATCAAAAACGTTTTGATGAGGCAAAAGCCATTTTTACAGACCTTAAACGTACCTGGGTAAAAGCTTTTAATTTACCCTGAAGTATGGTTAGGAGGGGATCATGGATTTTAGTTCCATAGGCGGATCAACTAATTCAATTCAATATCTTGTCGATCAGTACATGATGTTTGAAGCTCGCCCGAGAGATGAACTAATTCAGCAAAAAAATGATCTCTCGAGCCGCAAGTCGGTTTTCAGCGAGCTGGATTCTAAGCTTTCTGCCTTAAAAACCAAACTGGAATACCTTACGGATGCTATCGTCCTGCCGTTTCAGGCAAAAGAAGCCAAATCCAGCGACGATCAAAAAGTAGGCGTGCGGGTTGAAAATTCTGCGTCCAAAGGAAACCATTCCCTTTCCGTTCAACAACTGGCAAAATCGGATACACGGGTGTCCAATCAATTTTCAAACAGCGGCACCGATTTCAGCAGTTTTACAACCGATCAAACCTTTACCCTTGAAGTCGCTCATCCCACCGATACCGATCCCAACAACAGAGTGCAAATTTCGGTGACCGTGACAGCCGATACCTTCACCGGCACAAATGATCAGGTTCTCGATACGATCAGCACCGCTATTAACGACGCAATGGCGCAAGCCGTTGCCAACGAAACAATTACCAGCGACGAGGTAATACACGCCTCTGTGGTCAGCGAACAAACCGGCGTTTCCAGAATGGTGCTAACAAGCGAACAAACCGGTTATACCTATCGCATGGGATTCGGCACCAGCACGCTTCTGGATACATTGAATGTCAATAATTCCGCGCAGTCATCAGGAACAACCGGCGGTTATATTTATAATGTGGGAACGTCCGCCACCGATTCCGAATTAAATTCGGTTTTCGAACTCGACGGATTGACCATGTACCGCGATTCAAACAATGTTGACGACGCTTATACCGGCGTGGCATTCCAATTGTTAGACACGTTTACGCAGCCTGTTACGGTAAGCATCGATCCCAATCTCGAAAACGTGAAAAAAGACGTGCAGGACTTTATCGATAAGTATAACGACGTAATAGATTTTTTGAAGTCAAAGGCGCGCATAAATCCCGATACCTACGAGCGCGGTCCCTTAAGCGACGATTATGTCTATTCCGGAATGATTGCCGACCTCAGGAATCTTGTCTCGGAACCGGTTGACTCGGCATCGTCTCAAAATTACAAACTGCTCTACAGCATAGGAATCGAAGCCGATCGCGACGGAAAATTGTCTATTAAAGATTCGGAGAAATTTAACCAGGCTGTAGAGGCAAATCCGGCTTATGTTTCCGATCTCTTTAATTCCTCCGACGGCGTCGCGGTTAAATTAACCGATTATATCGACAAGTTTGTAAAAACAGGCGGCACTATCGACGGCAGTAAAAAGCAGATTGACTCTCAAGTTAAAAATCTGGAAGATCGTATCGATTATATGAATGACTTACTGGATAAAAAGGAAAAGCAATACTTTGACGAATTTACGAAAATTCAGCAGACCATGTACGTACTGCAGAATCAGCAGTTATTTTTTAACTCGTTTTTAAATATGGGCTGAACCTCTTAAAAAGGAGGGTACCATGGATGACATTAATAAAATAGGGAATACTTCGGAAGTAACCAAATTAGTTGCTCTGGATCAATCGAAAATTATTAATTTAAAGGATGAAAACTCGAAACAAAAGGCTTCGTCACAGCCTGAAGCAGGAGAAAAAGAAACCCAGATAGAAGAAAAAAGGGATATTCAAATCGATAAATTGATTAGCATTGCCAATCGATTTGTTAATCGTTTTAGCACAAAAATAACGTTTACCTATGATCCTGAATTACAGATGCCGATGATACTGGTAACGGAAAAAGAAACGGGAAGGGTTATTCGTCAAATACCGCCGGAGCAAATGGTCAGCTTAATGAAAAAGATGGAAGAAATTGCCGGCATTATATATAACGGGAGGGCATGATGTTTCAACAGGAAACTCAATCAGCAGAGAATTTGAACCAGATTTTGAATAAAGAACTTGATTCTTTCAAAGCAGTTTTGCAATTTTCGGAAAAGATTGTCGATCAGATCGAGACTCTGCCCATCTCGGTACTTTACAAGATGGTGGAATTCCGGCAGCAATGGATCGATAAAATTCAAAAATTAGAGGAGTTCCGTAACAAGCTTACCGATCAAAAGGTTGATGAAACCGACAAAGAGATCATTAAGGATATTTCGGCGTTGGCGGAACAACTGGTTAAAATAGATGAGCGAATTTATAAACAATTAAGAGAACGTAAAACCCGTTATATAAAACAACATGCAGATTTGATCACGGCAAGAAGACAGAACCGCAAAGACAATAATGGGTATTCTCGGGTAATGGATATCATTCAGGAGTAAATAGCCATGATAGACAAAATCAATCAGCTTGGCGGCTTGAACAACGAGCAAAATAAAGCCGCTAAGATTGAGAAAAAAACAAAGATCAAAAAGTCGATCTACAAAGACGTCAAACAGCCGCAAACCGCCAGCGAAGTAAAACCGGAAAAAAGCGATACTGTCAATATCTCCAAATCAGCCCGCGAACTTTTAAAATTAAGAGCCGAAGCGGAACGCTATCTGAAATTGGTTCAGGAAAAACCGACGCTCAATCCGGAAGAAGTCGAAGAACTCCGTAATAAAGTCCAGAATGATTTTTACCTGAAAGATGATGTGATCGATAAAATTGTGAACAAACTTTTATCAATGATCAATCCGTCGGGAAAGAACGATTAAACGGAATTAATACAGCTTCCTGTCTTGCCCCGAAAAACTTTTAGTTTTTCCATGCCGTCTTTTCATTCCATCAAATCATCCTCTTGTTGTGCTGAAAGATGAAATGTTATAAAAAAAAGTAAAAAAATATTTTAAAAATCAGCCGAACCCACGACTAATAAAGTAAGATATAAATAAAGGGCACATTGGAGGTAATAATGGGCCTCATAGAAAACATATTAGGGCTGCCTTCCGGGGTAAATCGCCCTAATAAGTCAGGAAACGTGAAAAGGGGAGAATCAAAGCACTCCGGTCGATCCGCGGAAAATGCCGCCGGCAAAACCGTTAAGACGGATATTTCGGATAAAGCCCGTCAGTTGCTTTCTTTAAAGAACGAAGCGAACGGTTATGTAAAAGCGGTCAAGGAGTCGGAAACGCTTTCTTCCAAAGAAATCGAAGAGATTCAGCAAAGAATCAGTTCTCAGGATTATTTCGATTCGGAAGTGATCGATAAGGTTGTGGACAGGCTCTTGCGTACTGTAAGGGTTCAAAGGCTTAAATGAGTTTTCGAAGGAATATGGATATGATCGATGGTATTCTCAACGGTATTGCGGAAAAAAGTCATTTACTTTCAAATACAGGGGATATTGCCTCAATTGAAAACTATCAAAGTTTACTGGAGGTGTATCCGGAAGGCGTGCTGATTGTTGATCGTGATGCCTCCAAAGTTATCTCTGCCAACCGGTTTTTGTTATCATTAAGCGGATATGGTTTAGAAGAGCTGAAGTCAAAAAAATTTTTAGATTTATTTGTCATTCCTAATATTCACGATTTTTTAGACCAGTTTACCGAACACAAAAACAAAGGCGAAAAAAGCGTTTTTGAGCTATTGCTTAAAGGCAAGGGAAGCCGGATAATCCCAGTTAAATTAACCGTTATCCCGATGTCTTTCGGACAAAACACGGCGCTTTTTTGTTTTATTTCGGACTTAACCGATTACAAAAGGCTGGAAGTAGAGCGAAACATGCTCTCTCACGCCCTGAAACAGGTTAATGAAGGATTGAGTGTTTTTGATATTAACGGAAAAATTTTATTCGTAAACGAAGCCTTTCTCGATACCTTCGGATATAAACGCGAAGAAATACTCGGGACTTCCATCGAAAATTTGTATTCTCCGGTATCCGGATACGATTTCCAGCTGCATATTCTTCCGGGGACATTAAAGGGCGGTTGGAACGGCGAATTGAAAGTTAAACGCAACGACGGAAAAGAAATTATGATTTTTCTTGCAACGTCGCCGGTAAAAGACGAAGAAGGACAACCCGTGGTAATTGTGGGAGTGATGAGCGATATTACTCTCAGAAAGCAACTGGAAGAACAATTGCGTCATTCTCAGAAAATGGAAGCCATCGGGCAGTTAGCAGGGGGCATTGCGCACGATTTCAATAATTTGCTCACGGTAATCGAAGGCTATATCGATCTTTTGCAGAACAAAATCAAACATCAGGATTCCACTTTTAATTATTTAGCGCAAATTAAAAAGGCAACCGACCGCGCCGTTTCTTTAACCAGGCAGCTGCTGGCTTTCAGCCGCAGGCAAATTTTACAACCCAAAATTCTCGATATCAATCAATCCATTAAAGACCTTACCGTTATGCTGCAACGGCTGATCGGCGAACATATTGAACTGGTCACCATGCTCGACGCCGATATCTGGCAGATTAAAGCCGATCCCAATCAGATTGAACAGGTTATCATGAATCTGGTTGTGAACGCCCGCGACGCCATGCCGGACGGCGGAACGCTGATTATTGAAACAAGGCAAGTTCAACTGGATTCCAGTTACAAACGGCTGCATCCCGACGTTGAACCCGGAGCTTATGTGCAGCTTTCCATCACAGATACCGGCGTGGGAATGAGCGACGAAGTTCGTCGGAGAATATTCGAACCCTTTTTTACGACCAAAGAAAAAGGAAAAGGAACCGGTTTGGGACTGGCGACGGTTTACGGCATTGTAAAGCAGAGCAACGGTCATATATTCGTTTACAGCGAGGTGGATAGAGGCACCACTTTTAAAATTTACTTTCCTGCGGTAAAGGGTCAAAAATCTTTTTCGCACAGGGAATGCGGGGAAACAAAGTCCCGCGGGAGCGGTCAAAGAATTTTGGTTGTTGAAGACGAGTATTTGGTCAGAGAGCTGATTTGCGACACCCTGCAAACTCTCGGATATAAAATTTTTGAGGCTTCCAACGGCGATCAGGCGCTAAAAATTTACAACAAACATAAAGATGAAATCGATCTGGTTCTTACCGACCTTATAATGCCGGTAATGAACGGCAAAAAACTGATAGAGATTATTACCCGTGATAATCCCGAGCTTCAGGTCTTGTTTATGTCGGGTTATGACGACAGTGCGATTAGTAAACACGGCATGTTGGAATCGGGAATCAATTATATTCAAAAGCCGTTTTCTCCGCGAATTCTCGCCAATAAATTGCAGGAGATATTTGAAAATCAGGTTCTTTGACGCGGAAGCCGGAACCGCGACCGGAGACCCGTAATTTTGCAAACGCCCGTTCCCGCTTCCGTAGAAAATTAACTTCAACCGGAATCCAATATCTCTCTCACCTTTCTCGCCAACTGATGCCCTAAAAAAGGTTTTAAAAGATAATCCTTTTCGTTCTCAAGCTTTGGGCTAAACGCGCTCATTAATAAAAATTTAATCGACGGGTTAATACGCTGACAAAGCATCCTCAATTCAATGCCGTCCATATCGGGCATAACGACATCTGAGACGACCAAATCGATCAGGTCTTTGTATTTCTCTATTATCTCCAGAGCCTGAATTCCGTTTCCGGCAATTAAAACTTTGTAGCCGTAAGATTCCAGCGTTTCTTTTGATGTAGATAAAATGTCAATTTGATCATCTACAAGAAGGATGGTTTCTTTTCCGCCTCTGACCATCAGTTCAGGTTCTTTTTTTCTGCTAAAGCTGCTTTTTTCAATAACGGCGGGGAAGTAGATACGGAAAATAGTGCCTTCGCCCAATTGACTGTTAAACTGAATAAATCCGTCATGCTGCTGAACCAGACCGTAAACCGTGGCGAGACCGAGTCCCGTGCCCTGTCCGAGTTCTTTTGTCGTAAAAAAGGGCTCGAATATGTGCTTTTGAACTTCCTCGGACATCCCTATTCCCGTGTCTGAAATTAAAAGCAGAACGTAGTCGCCGGGAGGCATGTCGTTTTCTTTTTAGGTAATTTGAACGTTGCTGGTTTGTAAAGAGAGCTCGCCGCCGTCGGGCATGGCGTCGCGGGCGTTAATGCACAAGTTTGTAATAATTTGATCCATTGCGCTCAGATCGCCGTAAATGGAATTCAAATCGTCGGCGAGATGGATCATCAAATGGATGTCTTCTCCGAGGTATCTCTGCAAAAGTTTCCGGTTGCTCAAAACCACCTGATTCAGGTTGATGAGTTGTGGTTTGATTTTTTGCTGGCGGCTGAACATTAAAAGCTTGCGCACCAGATCCGCCGCGTTTTCCGCTTTGTTGATTATCAGTTTAATATTTTCTCTGACAGGATTATTTTCCGTGAGTTTTCGCAAGGCTAATTCACTTAAGCCGATAATTCCCGCTAAAACGTTGTTGAAATCATGGGCTATTCCGCCGGCTAATTGTCCGATGGCTTCCAGTTTTTCTATTCTTCGTATCCGCGATTCCAGTTTTTTGCGCTCGGAAATATCGGTAATCAGCGCCATCACGAAGGGTCCTTCCAACATTTCAACCCGTGAAAGCTGGATTTCGATGGGAAATTCGCTTCCGTCTTTTCGCATGCCGCTTAGTTCGCTGCTTCCCTTTGGAATTGTTGTTTTGAATTGACGAAATTTGTTTTGATTTAAAAGATGATCTTTGCCGCGTAAAGAAAAGGGAAGTAAAGTTTCCACCGGCTGATTGATCAGCTCGTCTCTCGAATATCCGAAAAGCTGCTCGGTATGCGAATTAACCAGAGTAATTCTGCCATGGACATTGACCAGTACAATAGCCTGTGAAGCTGATTCTAACAATATTCGAAATCTTGATTCGCTCTTTTGTAAATCGATTTCGTAGCGCTTTCGTTCGGTAATATCGCGTATCAGGCATAAAATTTGTCCTTCTGTGCTTCTAATAAGCCGTGCCTCAAAATCGCGCAATTTACCGTTATATTCATAATGATACTCAAAGGTCTGAATTTCGCCCGTGCGATTGGTTAATAGCAGCATATTTTGAAAACGCTGCGCCAACGGCTCGGGAAATATCTCGAAAACGGATTTTCCGATAATTTTTTGAAAATTCTGACTCTGAAGTTCATTGTCCTTGGCGTCAAGACAAATTCCTTCCCGCGAAAACAGAAATAACTGGTCCGGTAAGGCGTTAAGAACGGCGCGGAGTTTTTGCTCGCTTTCCCGTAATTCAAATTCGGTATGTTTTAAAAGGGTGATGTCGCTGAAGGTTGTAAACACTTCTTTAACTTTGTTTCTTTCCAAATGGGGAACCGAATCGATAATGACCCATAAATCTTTTTTACCTTGACGACGGATGCGTACAATCCGGTTCAAAACTGGCACTCCCTTTTGCAGGGCTAAAAGAGGCGGAAAGGATTTGGCGGAGATCTTTCTGCCTTTTTCGTTATAGAATTTGTATTGAGCGAAAATGCTGATGGTCAGTTTTTTTGACTTCTTTCGAGATCCAGAATCTTTCTCGCGGCTTCGTTAATGGAAAAAATTTCTCCGCGGTTGTTTAAATAAAATACACCCTGCGCCATGTTCTCGAACAACATTCGGTATTTTCTTTCGGAGCGGATTAAGGCGTGTTCCGTACGCTTGCGCTCGGTAATATCCTTAATCATTATATAGCAGGCTTCTCTGTCTTTGTACAAAAGGCGGTGAGACAATATCTCAACTTCGACAAGGCTTCCGTCTTTTTTTACATTAGTAATCTCTTCGGATTCCTGAATGATGGTGTCTTCAACTTCAACCTGTTCGGGAACCAGCGAAGGGTTTCGAAAAAGAATATCGACTTTAGAACCAATCAATTCTTTTATTGAATATCCGTACAACAAAGAAGCGGAATGATTGATATCGAGAATTTTGTGGGTTTTAATGTCGTAAATAATCATGGGCATGGGATTGTTCTCGAACATCAGGCGAAAGGTGCGTTCACTCTGTTTTAAGGCTTTGGTGCGCAAATCCACTAATTCTTCCAGATGCTGCTGATAACGCAGGTTTTCAGCACTCAAACGGGCTTTTTCTTCCAAAAGATTTTTTACTTCCACAGCCCGATTCACAACATGTTTAATTTCTTCGCCGTCCACCGGTTTGGGCAGATAATCAAACGCCGAAGACCGAACCGCTTCGGCGGCTGTTTCTATGGTGGGTTCTCCGGTTATGATAATTACCTGACTGTTGGGAGATTTCTGTCGGATGGATTTGAAAAGCTCAAGCCCGCTCATCCCCGGTAAAATAATATCCGTGACAACTACATCAAAACTATTGTTTCCCAATAAACTTAACGCTTCGGATGCGGTAGAAACCGAAACTACATCATGCCCGTCTTCTTTTATGAATTCGCTAAGGGTAATGCGAATGCTCTTTTCGTCGTCAACCAATAATATCTTTGCCATTTAATCCCTCTGTATTCTCCATCGGGTAAATTACAAAACTACGAATCAATTACTAAAACGGCAAACAATCATTCTGAAAATTTGACGATTCTGCCAAATTATCAGATTAATACCTAAATTCTTGCTTTTTTTTGACATAATCTGTTAAACGTTAAGCGGACCTCTCCGATAATCGTAATGCGTAATGCGTAATGCGTAATGAGTTATCGACATTTAATCCGGTGTCGTTAAATGGGTTATTCGTTAAGTGTTAAGTGTTAAGGGTATAAGCGTTAAACGTGCTTCTACGAACCACCTACTTGTCACGTGTCACTTTTAGTTAAGCGTGTAAGCGTTAAGCGGCATTTCCAGTTTCTCGTCACGCAAGACCGGCTTTCCTCTTTCTGCTTTCTCTTTTTTCATTTTTCATTTTTCTTACCCATCACGCGTCACGGCTCTCTGCTTTCATCTTTAATCTTACTCGTAACTTTGTCGCTTTGCAACTAATCATGCATTACGCGTCACGTCTTTTTCACTCTTGCCCTGAAGGGCAGAAAAGAAGGGGGCGCACTTTTTCCCAGCAATAAATTACTGGGCTATTTTCATTCAATTCCTCCGGAATTTTTCTAAACAACTAAACAATTAACCAACTAAACAACTATACCTTTAAACTTTGCAACTCATCACGGCTCTCTGCTTTCATCTTTAATCTTACTCGTAACTTTGTCGCTTTGCAACTAATCACGCATTACGCGTCACGTCTTTTTCACTCTTGCCCTGAAGGGCAGAAAAGAAGAGGGCGCACTTTTTCCCAGCAATAAATTACCGGGCTACTTTCATTCAATTCCTCCGGAATTTTTCTAAACAACTAAACAACTAAACAACTATACCTTTAAACTTTGCAACTCATCACGGCTTTAATCTTTCATCTTTAATCTTCCTCATCACTTTGTCACTCATTTAACTCTTATTGAATAACCAT
>JAJRSN010000483.1 GCA_024278715.1 Calditrichota bacterium | reverse complement strand
GATCATCCCTGGTTTGTAGGTTGTCAGTTCCATCCCGAATTAAAGTCCCGCGTCGCTCGCGCGCACCCTTTGTTTCGTGATTTTGTAGCGGCTTCGCTCGAATACGGAAAATAATTAAAGTCAGTGGCACAAGTGACGAAAATTTTTAAATATCCCGACCTCTTCTGCACTTGGATCGGAGGAGGTTAATATTTTAAATCATTTCATGAAAAACAGGCAAACTCATGAAACAATCGGGTTTACTGCCGGAACAAGTCGTTTTATACAGATCAAAAAATCGATATCAAAAAGAACTTAAACGTCTGCTCGAAAAGTGGCAGATAGTGTTTTTTGAAGCCGCTTTCCTCGCCGAATTTGAAGACCTTTCTTTTATTGAAAAATCGCCCTGCGCTCTGGCAATTATTGATGAAGATTTAAGGGGAATTGAATTCTTGAGATCCGTGATGCACTATCACACATGGACTCAGAGAATTATGCTGTCCGAAACCGTAAATATTGATGTTTACGAACAGGCAATCAACCGGGCGCACGTAAATTATCTGCTGAGACTGCCCATTAAAGAGAAATATTTAAAAACCTATTTAATAAAGGCAAATCGCAGATTCCAGAATATAATAAGACCGTTGAATAAATTGGACGCTTTGACAACCGTTACCACCGATCTTCTGGAAGCAAACGAACGCTACCGATTGGAAGCCATAACCGATCCGTTGACGCAGCTATTAAACCGCCGTTCCATGAATGCCATGCTCGAAAACCTCTGGCTTCAATATTTAAGAGCGAGCATCAATTTTTCGTTTGCAATTCTGGATATAGATCTTTTTAAAAAGGTGAACGATACTTACGGACACGAAGTGGGAGATCAGGTGCTGCGGGAGCTGTCGATCTTAATCCTCCGTAATCTTCGAAAAGGGCAGGATTACGCTTTCCGTTACGGAGGCGAGGAATTTGCGTTGATTTCCGTAAACATTCCTCAATTAAAAATGTACCACTTTATAAAACGATTATTAGAACTCACCAGAGATATGGTAGTTCCTGTTAACGATCATAAAATTAAAATTACATTCAGCGCCGGAATTTCGGACGCGAAAAACGCTCACTCTCCGCAGGAATTGATCAATAAGGCAGATCAGGCGCTTTATCAAGCAAAAAATTTGGGCAGGAATCGGATTGTCGTCTTGCAAAAATAGAAAATTCACCTCCGCTTTTAACTTTCCCGTGTTGAATAAATCAAAAAATCAAAGTATCTTGTAATAAAGAGTTCAATCAGAGATCAGGCTAATGGCGACATTATGGGATGTTTTTGATTCCTTATTGCACGAAGCAAAGCAGGATTTTTTAAATTACAATTTTGATAAAGCAATAGAGAAGTGGCGCTCATACTATCAGATTACCGCAAAAGTGGAATACGGACAGATCATTAAAGAAATCGAGCGCTTGTGGAGAGAAATCAATTATCAAAATATTAACGATCTTCCTTCTCTTTACCAATGCTTCAAAAAATTGAGACAACGGTTTCTGGAGCAACAAATTCATAAATACACATACAATCTTTATTGCGAACTTTTGAAGAAAATTTACTTGTTAAATTTTGCTTCCGAACCCGCGGATTCAAACGAACTGGAACACGGAATATTTCAATATTTAAACGGTGAACATTCAAGCGCGATTCAATTACTGGAACGCCGCTTAAAGGCTGATTTGGAGAGCGTTGAAGCCAGAATTTTTCTGGGACATATTTATCTTGAGAAAGGTGAACAACGAAAAGCCGTCGCCTTTTTAACCCAAAACATGTTTCTTGCAGCCGATCAGTTATATGAAGAAGATTTGTACCTTCCTCAATTCAAATTGCTTTTCGGGCGTTTGTTTTCGCAATTGGGACGTCGGAATTCGGCTGCCTGGCTTTTAACCTTTGAAGCCTGGTATCGTAATTATCTGATATTTGAATCCGACGAACGTTTTTACAAGTTAATGGTTCAAAAAGAGCAAAACGAGCGCATTATTCGGGTGAAATATAATGCGGTGGAACGCTACCGCCATTTTACCCGCTGTCTTTTTGTCGTGGAATATTCCCGCCATTTTATTAAAAGCAACAAGGGCGTGATTGCCGATCAGGAGCAGTACATGGAACAACTGGATGCCGTTTTGTTTGAACGCTATCGACGCAAACGCAAAGTAATAAAAATGTAAGCCGGGCGTTCCGATTGTGTCTTTTGATTTGCCAACGGTACCTTCGCCGGAGCGGAATCCTGAATCTGTAACCGCCAATGAATAAAAACCGATTTTCTGTTCATGTCGGAATTGTTTATTTTCACTAATTACCTATTAGTTCATTTGACCTGTACTCAAAAAAATACGGCAATCGGAATTGAAAAAGGAAACAGATTTTCTGATTTGAGAACTAAAAATTAAGAAACCTCAGCTTAATCAGAGCTATCTGTGAAATCAATTAAATCTGTGGTCACAAATCAGCTTAATCTGAGGCAGATAATAACCGCTAATCACACCAAGAAGTCACAAAGCGCCCAAAGAACAAATTAAATTTAAAATTGCAATTGAAACAAATTCTCCTGTCTAAGCGCTGGAAATCCAAAAGGAAATCTTCAGCTTAATCTGCGGTAAAGAATAACCACAAGAGAAACAAAAAACATTTGAAGCATTTGTCAATTCTTGCTAAACTTGAATCTTTTATTTAAACAGAGGGAGTTGCATGACCAAAAAGGCGATATTATTCGATTTTGACGGCGTTGTTGTAAAAAGCATGGAACAACATTTTGAAGCCTGGCGTAAGGCTTTTGCTGAAAAAGGTATTGAAATGAAACGCGAAGAGTTCTTTATTCTTGAAGGTCAGGGAATCCGAACGATTGCTCTGCAAGTCGGGAAAAATCACGGTCTTGATGAAACGACCGTCAACGAAGTAATGGAGCGCAAGGTCAATTATTATAATCAATTTATGACCCTTGAATTTTACGATCATTTTCATGAAATGATCGAACATCTGTTTAAAAACAAAATACCCATGGCAATTGTTACCGGAGGAAACAGCGACCGGGTGCGCGGAGTCATCAGGGAGCATTTTAACCACTATTTTTCGGCAATTGTCACAATTGAAGATGTGGAGCGCGGCAAACCGTTCCCCGATCCGTTTCTGAAGGCAGCCAAATTGCTTGACGTTGAGCCCGAATCGTGCGTTGTGGTTGAAAATGCGCCCATGGGCATCACGGCTGCAAAAAGGGCAGGGATGACGGTAATCGCGGTTACAACTACTCTTACCCCGGACCACCTGAAAGAAGCGGATTTTATTGCGCGCGATTTTTTTGAGGTGGAGAATATCCTGCAAAAACTGTTTAACATTAAACGATAATAATTAAATCGCCGCTACACCCGTCAAAGGTAAAAACTACGTCTTTTTGGAGCCGGAAAAATGAAAATCGTAATTTTTAAAATTTGACCGAAATACTATCGGTCAAGCCGTACATTTATCGCCTGATCGCCCTTCATGCCTGTGCGGATATCAAATTTAACGCGATCTCCTTCACGAAGTCCTCCGGATTTTAAGGAAGGGTGGATGTCGCTGATATTAACAAAAACGTCTTCATCATCGTCGGTTGTGATAAACCCGAATCCCCGTTCGGCATCCCACGATTTTACCGTACCTTTAACCATAAAAAAATTCTCCTTTATTTTTACTTCGATTTTAATTTTCGTACGATAAATCTTTTGTTTTCGCCGTTTTCTCTTTAGCGGAGAAGGAACGGCAATTTACGTTTTTAGTATTCATGTGTTCTCTTCGCTCAATCGAAACATTAAAATGATCAATTTGGTACGACCCTTTTTCTTTTGTTTAATAAGGCGTAAACCGATCGTTTAAAGATAAGCTGTCTCCGTATTGTGATAAGAACAGTTCTAATTTCCGCCAGTGTCGGTCTTTTTTATCGGGAGGCAATTTTTTCATAAGATCCAGACACAATTTAAATTCTCCGTTCAGATAGGCAAAATAGGCTTTTTTTATTGAATCGGACATGGAACGAAGAGTCACCTCCCGGAGAGAATAATCCATCATCTTCCGACCGTCGTCATATTTTCCTCTGCGGGCTAAAAAGAAGGCTAATTTTTGGTACAATTCGCGTTTGAGCGCGTATTCGTCCGTCCAGTTTTCCAGAGCCTTATTGGCTTCAATAAACCAGAGAGAATCTTGATTGAGGGCTTCGAGAATTAAGGCTCTTCGATAGTGCAAGTCAAATAAATAATATTTTTGTTTGTTTTTAAGAACGCCGTTTAAAAGATAATTTAGTTTTTGCAGAGAGTCGTTTGCCTGTGCAAATTTTTTAGCGGCAATCAATGAATCAATCGGATCCAGACGGCTGAATTTTTCGATTTTTATCAGGCGGTATTGTAAACGCCGGTATTGGAGCGTGTCATCGTATTCTTTTTGTAATTCTTTATGGATTAACGAAACTGCCGCGTGGTACTGTTTTTGAGCGATGAGGCGGTCGATTTTCTCCGTGTCCGGGGATTGCCCGCAGGAAAAAAACAAGAGCGCCAAACTCGGCAGAATAATTAAATCTGAAAATTTCATGGCTTATCCAATCCATACTGATTAAGGTTTTGTTATCGGAAATTTAGACACAAACGGCGGAAAAAACCAGAATTTTAGCCCAGAAACAAAAAAACAGACGGAATCAATAAAATGAAGGCAACAATACGGTCAAATTTTTGTTCGTTTACTTTTAAATGAAAATGCGCTCCTGTCCAAATTGCAAGCAGCGTCACCATAATCAATAATAAAAGTTTAGGTGTTGATAATTCGGGTCCGGCGCCTAACGAATGGTAGAGGAAAAGACGCCAGGCGGCGCCGAAAGCAAAAATAGCGATCAATTGCGTGCGAAAATAGGACTTCGGGAAGGAGAGTTTAAAATAAATCACCAGCAGCGGTCCGCTAATGCCCACCAGCCCGCCGCCGAAACCTGCGAAAAAAGAGAGAACGGTTTGCAAAAGCAGGTTCTTCCCGATTTTTAAGAATTTATGCTGTCGGAAGCTGTTTATTAAAATCAGAATAATAAAAAAGATCAGTGCAAGAGCTAAAATTTTCTTTAGAATCAATACCGGCAGCAAAGTCATCAAACGTGCGCCAAGGTAAGCGCCGGGGAAAAAAAGAGCAAGTACGGGAATGACCAGTTTCCAATCGACCTGACGATAAACCGAGCGCAGCAACAGAAATCCCGCGATTAAATCGAAGAAGGTTGCCAGAAAGATGGCGCCGGACGGGTTGTAAAGAATACTCAATGTGGGGATTAGAATTAATGCCGGACCAAAGCCGGTAAAGCCTTTAACAAAATAAGCCACAAAAACAAGGGCAATGGTTATCAGAAAAGGGTACAAATCCATTTTACAAAAAAATCAAGGCGGCGGGAATGGGTTAATGGATATCGATAACTAATTTTCCGTCCAGCATCAAAGGCTTTTCGTCGATGTAAATGGAAGGCTTTGTGATCACACAGTCGATATGAATACCCACATCAAATGTACCGCCCATGCTAATATTATTTCCAAACGCCACATGCGCAGTTCCCAGTACTTTTTCGTCTTCAAGGATATTGCCGATAATCTGGGCTGCGTGGTTGGTTCCGATGCCGAATTCAGCCACGTTCAGTCCTTCTTTGCCGAAACGGCTTAACATGGTAAATAATCGATCGGCTTGTCTTCCGCCCTCCATTTTAACTGCAAAGCCGTTTTTGACGGTAATTTGAATCGGTTGATCGAGCGTTCCGATTCCGGCGACAGAGGCATCCACCACCAGAGTTCCTTCGCTTTTTCCTTCTTCGGGCATCAAAAAAGCTTCGCCGCTCGGTAAATTTCCGCCCTTTCCTTTTTCAAGCAGCAAACCGGTGGAGGCTATGGCTTTAATTCCGCTAATGGGCATGTACAAATTTGTTCCGAGCGGAGACGTCAATTGTGCCATTTTACCTTCGTTCAAAATGGCGGCGAGTCGTTTTGTGCGTTCGGCAATTTGCTGATAATCCGCATTGAGCGTTCGTATCATTGTGCTCTCGCTGATGTTGGGCATGGTGGCTACTCTTACTCCGCTTTTACAGGCGTTGCGTCGGGCGGTGGTATGGGTGAGCGAGCGGGTGGTGGGGCATACAACCACATCGTATTTTTTCATCAATTCGGCTACGTCCTTCGGAGGCTCCTGCCCGTTGACCTCTGCCACGGGAATTTGCACAAGAAGAACATCGGGCGTTATTTCCTGCGCGGCTTTGAAAAATGCTCTTCCAACCGAATGCTTTTGATTGTCACAAACAATTAACAGTCGCTCACTTGGTTTTAAACCAAGGCAGACACTCAGAGCGGTTTTTGCAGCATTGACTAAGTCGTTCATTATCAGCACCTTTTTAATATTAAAAGATAAAATTTAATAAGCTTTGCCCGAACTTCGGATTAAACAAACAAGCCGCAAAGCTTGTGAGTTATAATGATTTATTCGTTGGGTTTCGTAATATAATTGATGCTAAGATAAAAGATTAATCGTTAATATTCAAATGTAATTCCCTGCTTCATCTGAAGGTTTTTTATTCTGCGGGTTATCGCTTCGAGGATTTTATCTACCGTTAAATTGTATTGATGCAGGTGCAGGCGTTCGCTCAATTCCTCTTCGATATGCTTTAATTGGTGAATGGCGTCCCGATAATCTTTGATGATTTTTTGGATTTCCTGAATTACAGGGGGTTCGACTTCGCTGGTTTCGATGGAAGACAATTCGCTTTTTAGCCGGACGAATTTGTCCAGATAATCTTCGAGGTCGGGACGATTGATATCGACGAGCCCGCCGTATTTTTGTTTAAAGGTTTGCAATTGACGCGTAAGAGAAGGCTGACCTAAATTTTGCCGGATTCTGTCTTCTTGTTGTTTCAGGTGACGAAGCTCTGTTTTTAATGCCTTAAATTTATTTAGCCGTTCTTCATGAATATGAAAAGATTTTTCGTCTTTGAGGAAATACCATTTTTGTTGTAAAACTTTTTGTTCTCTTAAAGTGTCGTTTATCCGTTTTTGAAAAATATCTCTCTCTTCCTGAAGATTCAATAATCTCTCACGGATTTTGGAATGGTAATGTCCGAATAAAAACAGAAAGATCAGAAAAAAGAAAAAAGCTTCCGGAATAATCAAAAACCATGAATTGAAAGCAATGTACGAAAGAATGAACGAAATGGGAGTAACAAATCCGAGAAAAAACAATTTAACCGTTTTCCAGGTATTGTACTTTACTTCGTTTAGTTTAATTTCCGTGTCGAGAATTTCCGTTTTTTTCTGTGTTTTTTTGATCTTTTCTTTATTATCCTGATATTTTTTGATCTCTTTGTCTATGAAATCGGGAAGTTGGTTATACTCTGCAAGATCGATTTGAAGAATATGCTCTATTTCGTCTTTTCTTTGACGGACTTTTTTTAATTCGGCTTCGTTTTGCTCTTTCATCTGGGCAAGACTCTTCCACAGTAAAATTTCTGCCCGCAAAAGTATGGGATTATGTCCGTACAATTCTTTAAACGATTCTTCTATTTGACTGAGAATAGCGTCTTTATGGATGTCGCGCTGACGGATTTTCCTCAATAATTGATTGAATTTGTCCAGATCGGATTTTAGCTGCTGACGAAAATGAGCGACGCTTTTTAAGAACACCAGACATTCTCTGAATTGATTGAGCTGTTCAAGATTTTTACTGTCCAGTCTGGAAGTATCGATTGTTGTAATGTAAGCCTCGCTTTTGCTGATAAGGTGCCTCACTTTATTTAAGTTAAATCGCGGAGACAAAAGCAAATAAAGTGAATGCAATAAATTTGAAAGAGAGCTGCCTTCATAAATCTCTTCTTGTAAAATTTCAAGGTACAACGATTTATCGACAATGGGAAAAATGGAGCGGAGCATTTCGAGGTAAGGTCTGGAATAACCATTTTCAACAATATCTTTGCCCTGAAAAATAGGTCGGCTCGATGAATTATCCGATAAGAGACAGGCAATGATGTCGGTCTCAAAATCACGTTCGATGAGTACGGTCTTTTGGTCCAACACAAGAGTGACCAGACCGGTAAAGGTTTGATTTAACGCTACATCGCCGCGGAAATGTTTTTTTTCGTCAGGAGAGAATCCAAAAATAATTCCTAAAATCGCCTTAAAAATGAATATTCGTTCTTCTCCTTCGGTGTCAAAAATAAGGTTACTGTGTTCATCAAAAAAATTGATGGTGGTGGTTTGTTCGTAACCTTTAAAACCGGATATTTGCAGCGATTCAATTCGCATTTGTAATAACTCCTGACTTCCTTATGTGATAGATCAAATTTAAGAAATCAATTCCTTAATTACCACACCATCGGGACAAAATCAACTCGTTTTTGTATTTAATTTTATAAGACGTTAATGTACGGGTTTTAACTCACAGTGCACAGCTTTGTTCAGGAGCTGCTCGCAAATTTGATATATCGCCTTCGTGCAAAAGTGAATGTAAAATTATACATGCGCCGTTCCGAGATATTGACAAGAATCGAAGCAAAAAATCCGTGAATCTCGGAATATCTATTATCGTACCGAACAACCCGCTCTTTAGAGCATTTCTGTCTAATATTTTAATAATTTAAAAAATACCATTGCCTTCGAGTTTGATTATGTTCCAGATCACGGATTGAATTTTGATAAAAAATTAAGGGCTCCGGTAACAGGCAGTAACAGACCCCGGAAAGGATAAAAAGTTCAGAGATGAAACCGAAAACGGAAACCCGGATATTCCTGCTTTTTTTTGAGACAACACAACTTATATTTAACGGAATTTTCACAAGGAAGTTGAAAAAAATCAGAATAAATTCCGCAAAAGATCGGCTGCTTTAAAAATAAATCGGAAAAAAAGACGGATTGTGTGATAATTAATAAATTGAAACTTGCGTAACTTGATTTGAGATTTTAAATTAATTTGGCGAAAAAATTAAAGAAATTGTATTTTAATACTTTTAAAAAAAGTTTTATCGGATAAAAAGATAACGGAGTGCGGTGGTTTAAGCTGCTGATTTACTCGGAAAGCATTGAACACTCAACGAAAAGTTGGGTATAATCTTTTTAAAATAAAAATGCAAAAAATTAAATTTGAAAACTGTTTAAGAGGAAATGGAGTTGATATGTCACTTTATCCCAAAAGAACCGCAATTTTAGTCGGAGGAGGACCGGCACCCGGAATTAATAGCGTTATCGGGGCTGCTACCATTCGCACAATTTTATCCGGGTCGGAAGTTATAGGAATTGAGGACGGATTTAAATGGATTATGCGCGGAGATATTTCCCATGTTATTCCTTTGACTATTGAATCGGTGAGTCGTATTCATTTTAGGGGTGGTTCCCATATCGGCATTTCACGTGATAATCCCACCAAAGACCCAAAACATCTTGAAAATACCGTTTCGTCGCTTTTACGCTTAAACGTTGACAAGTTAATCACCATAGGCGGCGATGATACTGCTTATTCGGCTTATCGGGTTGAACAGATTGCCGACGGGCGCGTTAAGGTTGCACATGTTCCTAAAACAATCGATAATGATTTGGATTTACCCGGAACGATAAGTACTTTTGGCTTTCAGACCGCCCGCCACCTGGGCGTTGAAATCGTAAAAAATATAATGACCGACGCTAAGACCACATCGCGATGGTATTTTGTGGTTACCATGGGGCGTAAAGCCGGTCATTTGGCTGTGGGCATCGGCAAAGCTTGCGGCGCCACCCTCACGTTGATCCCAGAAGAATTCGGCAATCAAAAAATACCGCTCAAACGCGTTATTGACATTTTGGTCGGCGCTATTATTAAGCGGTTGAGTTACGGACGTAAAGACGGAGTCGCTATATTGGCGGAGGGCTTGCTCGAAAAACTCGATCCCGATGATTTTCAGGAATTAATGAACGTTGAAAAGGATGCTCACGACAATATCCGTTTGGCTGAGATCAGCTTTGGTGAAATCTTGAAACGACGCGTACAAGATCGTTTAAAAGAGTTTAATATTAAAACGACTATTGTGGCTAAGAATATTGGCTACGAATTGCGTTGTGCCGATCCCATTCCTTTTGATATGGAATATTGCCGCGATCTGGGATTTATGGCAGCCAAGTTTTTATTTGACGGCGGTTCGGGAGCGCTGATTTCCATTCAGGATGGTCGGTTTGTTCCGATTATGTTAAAGAATAAAATAGATCCTAAAACAAAAAGAATGAAAATCAGAATGGTGGATATTCGTTCCGAATACTACCACGTGGCTCATCGTTATATGATTAGGCTGAAATCGGAAGATTTTGACGATCCGCATGAATTGGCAAAGTACGCCGCAACTGCGGGTGTAAGCCTCGAAGAATTCCGGAAACAATTTGAATATCTGGTGCGGGATAACCCCATGGAACATATCGGCGACGATGGGATTGCTCACGAAAAACTAACGACAGGTCCGAAGCCCAAAAAGAACATAAAATAAAATTACAAGCCGGTTTTGAGCCGGCTTTTTACTTATTTCCGATTTTGTCCTAAATTGCCGGCGGTAAAAAATCGGCGCAGAAATTACGCACTCCTAAATTGACAAAACGAAAAACGTTTGTCCTTCCCTAAAAAGGCGAAGTCCATATTATAGCACTAAAAATTGTAGCCGTTGATATAAACTGTTTTTAATGACTTGATTTTCCAAGAGAAAATTCTTTAATTATAATATTGGCAGGGTAATTAAAGGGGCACTTGATGGCTTTAATTACTGTTCCGAAAATATTGAGGTCGAAATTAGGAGAGGATGGGGCGGAAGCTTTGGTCAGTTTAGTAAATCAGGCACTCGACAATCAGAAAACGGATATTATCGAATTTGTAGAAGAGAAATTCGAACGAAGGCTGTCTGAGGAAATTTCCAAACTGCGTGTGGAATTAAAGGAAGAAATTTCCAAGTTACGCGAAGAAATGATAGAAGCCAACGCGCGTCTCCGCCAGGAGATGGCAGAAAATAATGCAAGTCTCCGTCAGGAAATGGTAGAAATGAATGCGAGTCTCCGTCAGGAGATGGCAGAAATGAATGCAAGTATTCGTCAGGAAATGGCAGAAATGAATGCAAGCATACGCCAGGAAATGGCAAAAAATTACGCTAACCTAATTAAATGGATGTTTATCTTTTGGGTCGGTCAGGTGGGCGTGATTATGGGTATTCTTTTTGTCTTCTTCAAATAATAAACAAACTGCGCCGTTCAACGATTACTAAACGTTATTTGATTTATTTCCCAAATGACCAAATAAGATAGTTTTCTTTTGATTAACAAATTCTTGGCAGCTGTTCGCCGACCGGCATATCAATAATGCGATCCACACCGTAAATATTTTTCATTACTACTTTACCGGGATGTTTGTTAACCGCTTCACCGATAATTTCCGCCTCTGTACCAAGAGGGTTCTGCCTGATGACCCGAAGCATGGATTCCGCAATATCCGACGGAACAAAGGCGATTAATTTTCCCTCATTAGCCACATAAAGCGGATCGATTCCTAAAATTTCACAAGCGGCGTGTACTTCTTCGCGAATCGGGATACGATCTTCGATTATTTCAATACCAACGCCCGAAGCCTGAGCCAGTTCATTCAGCGAAGTGGCAAGACCTCCTCTGGTGGGATCGCGCATGGCACGGATTTCTTTACTTACATTTAGCATTTCGGCAACCATTTGATGCAAAGATGCCGTGTCGCTTTGAATGGTGGTTTCGAACGATAGTCCCTCCCGCACCGACATGATCGCCATGCCGTGATCCGCAATGGATCCGGAAAGAATGATTTTATCGCCCGGGCGAATTCCGTGCGCGCTGATTTTGACTCCGTCGGGAATTATTCCGATTCCTGTGGTATTGATGAAAATCTTATCGCACGAACCTTTATTAACCACCTTTGTGTCGCCGGTAACGATTTTTACGCCAGCTTGATCCATTGCCCGACGCATAGAGAGCAGAATTTGATGAAGATCGGCAATGGGCAATCCCTCTTCTATGATAAAGCCCACACTTAAAACTTGCGGTTTCGCTCCGCACATGCAAAGATCATTTACCGTTCCGTTGATGGCTAATTCTCCGATATTTCCGCCCGGGAAAAAAATCGGACTGACCACAAACGAATCTGTACTGAACGCCAGTGACTGCCCGGTAAAACGGAGAGTCGCCTGATCTTCTAACTGCTTAAGAGTGGAATTTTCAAATACCGGCATAAACACTTTTTCAATCAGGTCGGCTGATAGCCTTCCTCCGGCTCCGTGAGCCATTTGAATGGTTTGATAATCGGTTTTGGGTAAAGGGCAGGAAAATTGACTAAAATCATAATCAGACATGCATTCCTCGCAGTTATTGTTATTCTTCGTTAAAACGTTGATAACGGTAATATGCCGCGCATGCGCCTTCGCTGGAAACCATGGTTGCGCCAAGAGGCGTTCGCGGTGTGCATTGCTTGCCGAATGCCGGGCATTCGTTCGGTTTTTTTAGTCCTTGAAGTACTAAACCGCTGATACAAATCTCAGGCTCCTGAGTTTGCAGGTGGCTGACGTTGAACCTGCGGGCTGCGTCGTATTTCTGAAATTCGGATCGAAATTTTAATCCGCTTTTGGGGATGGTTCCGATGCCCCGCCATTTACGATCGGTAACTTCAAATACCCGCTTTACCACGGCTTGCGCAGCTTTGTTCCCTTCGCGGGTAACGGCGCGACCGTATTGATTTTCAACCCTGTGCTCTCCTTTTTCCAGTTGTTTAACCGCAGCTAAAATTCCCTTGAGCAGATCAACGGGTTCAAACCCTGTCGGTACAATCGGAACTTTGTATTTTTTGGCAATAGGTTCATATTCCCACCAGCCCATTACAGTGCAAACATGTCCGGCGGCTAAATAAGCGTTTACCCGATTGTCGGGGGATTGCAGCAAGGCTTCCATAGCCGGAGGCACCAGAACATGACTCACCAGTTCGCTAAAATTGTCTATTCCCTCACTGTGAGCCTGTAAAACAGCCATGGCGTTACCGGGAGCAGTGGTTTCGAATCCCACCGCAAAAAATATGACCTGCTTATCCGGATTTTCTTTGGCAATTTTCAACGCTTCCAACGGCGAATAAACCATGCGCACATCGGCGCCTTCTGAGCGAACCTGAAACAAATCCGATTCACTGCCCGGCACCCGCAGCATGTCTCCGAATGAAGTAAAGATTACATTGTCCGTTTT
>JAJRSN010000482.1 GCA_024278715.1 Calditrichota bacterium | reverse complement strand
GGATCGGCAATGCGGATTTCTCCGTCCACCAGATATTGGTAGGCGTATTCGGTTCCCGGCGAAAGGTCTTCAAGCGTCAGCCAAAAATACACGCTATCCTGATCCACAGAATCCCGCTTCATTAAATATTTTTCGTCAACTTTCCAGTCATTAAAATCGCCGATCACATAAACAAATTTTTTATAAGGCGCAAACAGGCAAAGGGTGGCGGTTTGGGAATCCTGGTAATTGATACCCTCAATAATTCCCAGCGGTTTGTCTTCATCGGTAATATCGGGATTCACCATAATAACGAACGATTCGGAATTCGACTCGCCGCTTGTATCCGACACCGAGGCAAAAACAACTTTTTTACCCGCATTGCCGGCGTCCGCATGAAAAGTATAGCGCAGCGTATCTTGCTGACTTTCCGCCACTAACATGCCGTTAATGCGAAGGCTGAAAACATCGCTTTTGGTTCCGATTTCGGCAGCGGTCAAAATGATTTGCAAAGAATCTCCGGCTGACAAAAAAACGGGCGATCGGGAAGGATCTCCGAATTGAGTGTTGATTTGCGGCTGAAGGATTACAAGATTAATGCCCGGTTCGTAAAATTCGTAAAAAATGTCCGCGCCGCCGACATCCCTGCCTGTTTTTGAACCGTCGGAATTGCGAAAGACAAACGCCATTTTCAGAATTTGTTCATCTTTGGGAACGCCGTAGTAATCGTAAGGATAGCCGATGGTGAGTTTCCAGAGATTTTGCTCCACTTTGATCAGATGGGTTTCCGGAATATTTTCATTCCACTCGGTTTTGACATATTTCCAGTCGGTTGGTCCGGTGCTTAAATTAGTGATAACGCCGGTGTGCGCATAGACGTCGGTGCCGGTATAATTCATCAATCCCTTATCGCCCTGGTCCGCGTGAAAATAGACCACAACGGAATCATGAACTGTGGCGTAAGGCGGATCGGTTGTAACAACCTGAGTAAATCCGGTTACACTAAAAATCAGAGCAAAAACGAGTAATTTCAGCAATTTTATTCTCATTATTAAATTCCTTTTAAATTTTTACAATCAGACTTTGATAAGGCATCAACACAATATTTTCATTCCGTTTTTCGACCTCTTCCCGTGTGTCAAAAATAATTTCGTTTATTTTTGGGATCAATGTATTGTCCGGGGATACTTCTTCTTGATTAAAATTGATAATTACGCGAATTTCATCGGATTTATCAAATATCAAAAGATTATCTTTGAAAAATTCCGGTTGGAAACGATAATTTTTAGAGTAAAGCGCCGGTTCTTTTTTTCGCAGGTCGATCAACCTTTTAATTAAATCGTAAATGTGTTGATCTTTTTGATCCCAGTCAATCAAATCTTTTTCAAAAAGCGAAGGCGTTTTAACAGCCCCTGTTTCCTGCCCGTTATAAATGAGAGGAACTCCATGCAGCGTAAAAACAAACGTTAACGCCGGGAACAGTTTTTCTCCCGGAAATACCGAGCGCGACCGAGCTAAATCGTGATTCTCCAAAAAGCGCAGAGGAAGGCTGTTAGAGGGATAAATTGCCGTTTTGGTTAAAATCCATCGGGCAAGAATTTCGGGAGAATCTTGCCCGTTAAATACTTTCTGCAAAAATTCCAAAGTACTCCAGTCGTAAGTACTGTTAAAAACCCGGCGATGAATACTTTGACCTTCCCATTCAGCAAGTAAAAAAAGATCGGGTTTTAACGAACGCAATTTCGGTTCCACCCACTCCCAAAAATCAAGCGGAACCATTCCCGCCACATCGCACCGATAACCGTCGATATCAAATTTCTGAATCCAGAATCGCATGACTTGCGCTATATGTTCCCAGGTGTCGCGGTTTGAATAATCAAGATCAACAACATCTGTCCACTCGGCAATTTTACGCATCGGCTCGCCTTCGGAATTTCGGGTAATAAGGCGCGGATTCTCCTTAAGCGCCGAATAATCATAAGCCACGTGATTCGGCACCATGTCAATGAGCACTTTCATTCCAAGCTCGTGAGCCCTGTTTACCAGTTCCTTAAAATCTTCTTCAGTGCCGTATTCGGGATTAACGGTAAAATAATCACGGACTGAATAAGGGCAGCCTTCTTTTCCTTTGCGATTGATCTCTCCGATCGGGTAAATGGGCATTAACCAGATAATATCGATTCCGTAATCGTATAATTCGGGTAATTTTCGGGTAACCCCTTTAAAATTTCCTTTTTCGGAGAATGCCCGGACATAAATTTCATAGATCACTTTTCCTGAAATCCATTCCGGATTTTCCGGACCCGCAACGGATCCCAAATCGACAAACTTTCTTTCGACACCTAATTCTTTGATCTTTTTTATGGTTTCATTAAATGCCGCACGATAATCAATGTTCATTTAGCTGACTTTCTGTATTAACTTGCAACAGTAACGCAGATGGTTCCAGTAAATCGGCTTTAAAAAATCGGATGCACTTCTTTGTGTTTAAAATCTTCGATCAATTTATCCAGATTTTCAAATCCGCCTTTCTGCATGATCATTACGGAATTACTGACTTCTTCCCGCATTCTTATTCCATACAGGGTGATATCAAGAATTATATGATTTGTCGCGATGTCAACAATTGCCTTATTATCGGTCCAGGCTGTTTTTTTAGCGTAGCTATCGTCTGCCTCGCCCATTAATAATTCGGAATGATCCTTCACCAGAATTATCTTTCTTTCCCATATTTTTAGAAGCTCTTTTTCGGGAATGTTGTAACTGTATTTTTCCTTAATATCCAATGAGATGGGAGTAAACGAAAAAACAATAATTCGAATCCCGCGATTTTTAGCGGCATCCAGTTCGTCTTTTAAGCGCAAACATTCCCTTTCCCAAATCGAAAGAAAAATCGTTTCTTTTGCTCTGGAAATCATTTCACGCGCTTTATGCAGCATGTTTTGATAACCGACGATATTCCACAGGTGCCCCGGTTCGATTTCGGTATCAAAATGTTTTAAGGCGTGCCTTGCCTCATCCAGGCGTTCTTTGAATTGCCTGTCCAATAATTCCATCAGTTGATCCGGAGGCAGCGGCACATATTTTTCCGGGCTTGTGTACAAAGCGTTCACCGCTCCCAGATTTTCCAACTTCTTGATCACATCGTAAATGGCGGATCGCGGTACCCCGGAATTCTTGCTTAATTCATACCGGGTGCTCGGATTATTTTTCAGCAACGTTATATATGCCTTGGCTTCATAGGTTGTAAAACCCAAAGCCTTTATTCGTTCGGTTAACCTCGATTCATTCATTCTTCCTGTCCTCCATCAAAATTGTTGAGCATTTCATCCAGATGTCCGCGCCAATTGCCCCAATTATGACCTTCTGGAAAACTTTTCACCACATATCTGACCGATTTTTGGCTGAACACCTTTTCCAGCCGATCATGGCTTTTATTCATGTTTTCAAATTCTCCGAAACTTAAAAATACTTTTGCTTTTATTACGGGTACATCTTTTAAAATATCGATTATTTTTTCTTTGTCAATCCAAATAGCGCCTGACTGCGAAAAGACAAAACCCAATTGTTCTCCGTAAGATTTTAAAGCGTAAAGCGAGATTACTCCCCCCAGCGAAGCTCCGCCCATTCCCAATGTTCTATTTTTGATTTTGTATTTTTGTTTCATTTGAGGCAGCAACTCGTTAAAGATCATTTTTAAATACCGATCATTAAACCAGTACTCTTTGTTTCTGTTTACGGGATCGACAAAAAGCGCATTTATGGGTTTAATTTTTCCTTCGCCGATCAAATTATCCAGAATAGTTCGAGCCTTACCAAACCGAAGATAATCTCCCCCGTCATTAAATATAAGCAGTGGTGATTCGTCTTTTGCTTCGGGATGATGATAATAATAGACCCGTCTTTTATTTTTTAAAATCTTACTCCTGAACAACACGGTATCCAAACTGCTTTTCATAAATTTCGTTTTTAATAAAACTTCTTTCGGAAACCGATAATCGGGCATCATTAAAACGGAGTTCGAGCCAAGCCCGCCTGTTTCTTTGAAAGGGTTAAACGGATCCAAATACCATTTTTTGCCTGCCACAAATTTATATTCGATCCGCGCATTGGTGGGCAAAACGATTGATGTGTACCGGTAGTTCGTGTCTTTAATCCGCATTAATTGTATTGAATCCGGACGCCAGCGGGTCATATCTCCTGCCAGAAAAACCGGTTGATCCGTTGTATCCCTGAATAAAAAATAAACCACGGAATCTTCAATAAACGGGAAGGGATTAAATCGGACAAATTTATCCAAAACAACGTTCTTTTGATTTGCATTCAATTCTTTTAGCGAAGACAACACTGCGCTAAATGTCGGTTCTTCTTTTTTACAACTCACTATCTGGGCAAATAACAAAAGTCCCAGAGTTAAAATGACGGAATAGTTATGTTTAAATTTTGTTCTCATGCCTTTACGCTTCCCAGTGTTAATCCCGAAATCAACCAACGGCTAAGGCTTAAAAAAAGTATTACCACCGGAATGCTGACCACAATAGCTCCCGCAGAATACAATCCCCAGGCAACCTCCATGTTCGATGAAAACATTTTTAATCCGAGCGGTAATGTAAATAGATCTTTATCCTGAATAAGCACGGCAGCCACGAGATATTCCGACCAGGCTGTCATAAAAGAAAACAAAGAGGTGATTGCCAGCGCGGGTAAAGCCAGCGGCAGGATAATCTTGTAAAAAGCGGTAAACTGATTTGCTCCGTCAATGGTAGCGGCTTCTTCCAGACTGTAGGGAATGGTGTCATAATACCCCTTCATTTGCCAGACCGTGAAAGGAAGAGCGGTTGCGGAATAAGCAATAATCAATCCCCAATAAGTATCATAAAATCCTAAGCTGATCATGATGATAAACAGGGGTAAAAGCAGCATGGTTACAGGGAACATCTGCGTGGTAATCAACCCGATCATAGAAGCGTCGCGTCCGCGAAATTTAAATCGTGAAAAGGCGTATCCCGCGGTTGCGGCAAGAACGACGGCGAAAAACGTCACTGAAACGGAAACCACCAAACTATTTAACATCCAGCGTAAAAACGGTTGATTCACAAACAGATCCACATAGGTCTGAAAGGTATAATCTTTAGGAATAAGGGCGAGAGATTTACTTAACAAGCGATCGCCCGGTCTTAACGAAATTGAAAACACAACCAAAATAGGATAAAGCGCAAACAAAGAAAATGCCGTCAAAATAAAGTACGAAACAATTCTTTCCACTAACGAAAGTTTTCTGACCCCTGATGCCATTTGCCAAAACCTTTTTTAAGTATAAACGTTTTCCGTCGCCCTGGTGCGCATAATAAAGCGCCAGCTAAAGACGAGCAGAATAATAAAAATAACCATGGAAAACGCCGCCGCATATCCCATCCTGAAATAGGTGAATCCGGCTTTGTACACCCACGAAACAAGAATGTGTGTTTTATCGGATGGTTCTCCTCCGTTGCTTACCAGCCAAACAACATTGAAATTATTAAATGTCCAGATGACCCCTAAAGTGATCGCGGGGATCATTACCGGTTTAAGCAATGGTACGGTAATACTTCTGAATTGTTGCCAGCGGGACGCGCCGTCGATCTCCGCCGCTTCGTACAAACTGCGCGGAATGCTCTGCAAACCGCCCAGCGCAATTATCATCATAAACGGAAAGCCTAACCAGATATTCGTTATCAGACAGGCTGCAAAGGCGCCCCATTCCGTCGAAAGCCAGGGGATCTCTATCCCGAACATCCTGCCGAGAATTAAGTTAATCGCGCAGTACTCGCTGTTAAACATTCCCCGCCAGGTTAAAGCGGTAATGTATTGCGGCACCGCCCACGGTAAAATCAAAAGCGTGCGAAAAAGGGATCTGGCTTTGATATCTTCATTAATAATAAGCGCCAGCATTACCCCGATCCCCACATGAAAGATCAAATTCAAAAACGTCCAAAGAACCGTTTTAAAGAAAAAATACCAAAATATCCCGTCCGTCAAAACCGAGGCGTAATTCTTAAGCCCGACAATTTTCCAATCCTTAAAGTGCGTCAAATTCATGTTGGAAAACGAAATAACAACGTTGTAGATAAAGGGCCAAAGAACAACCAAACCCATCACAAGAACAGCGGGCATCACATAAAAATAAACGAGACGATTTCTATTTTTAAAAATACTGCTATCCATTTTATTGTTTTTTAATACTATTCACGATTTTCACGAATTAATTTTTCCGCCAGTTTTTGCATTTGTTCAACCGCTTTTTCCGGAGTAACCTGACCGTTGAAAATTCCCTGATACGCCGGACGCATGGCGTCAAAAATCCATCGCATCTCCGTAATAACGGGCATGGGTCTTCCTACTAACATTTGTTCCAACGAGGCTTTAATTAAAGGATTGTTTTGCACCACACTGTCCCGAAAAGCGGATTTAATGGAAGGTATGGTTCCGCCTGACCTGGTAAACCGCAATTGAACTTCTTTACTGGTCAAAAATTTTACCAATTCAATGCTTACCTTAAGCTTTTCGCCCTGCAAATTTTTATTAACGGAATATCCCATCGGAGAAACAAGCGGCGCGGGCCACAATCCCGTTTCGTCAATCTTCGGAATTTTTGCAATGCCGATAGGAATTTTATTCTTTAAATATGTACCCCATGACCAGGGTCCGTTAATAATCATCGCCGCCAATCCATCCTTAAACAAAGCGTTGGCAATTTCATAATCGCTTTCTTTGGGCATTATTTTGTATTTGTTCACAAGATCATAAATCAACTGTGCGGCTTTTACAGTAGCCTCGGTGTTAAGAGTGGGTTTGTAATTTTTATCGAATACCCAACCGCCGTATCCCGTGATAAAGGGGATAAAAAAGAAGGGTTCGGTATAGTTCCAGGCGATGGCGTATCGCTCCGGTTTTCCGTCTCCGTTTTCGTCAACCGTTAATTTTTTACCCATCTCAATTAATTCCGAAATGGTCTCCGGCGGTTTGGAAACAAGATTTTTATTATAAACAAGGCATAGATGATTTCCGATCCGATCCGCAATTTGGTACAAATGTCCGCGAAAAACAGTATTTGCGGGTATGGGCTCTTTTAAAAACTGTTTTAAAAATTCCCGCGGAAATAAATCTTCAAGGGGTTTAATAACATCCAGCTCCACAAAGGGACCGATATTATCGCTCGCGCCGTGTATCAACGCCGGACCCTTTCCGGCGAGAGAACTGATGATAAAATTCGTCCGGGCTTCTTCGGGGGCATAAAAAAGTTGTGCAAACTTAAATTGTGGATAACCTGTGGAAAACTCGTTTAATAAGGAATCCAGTAAAGCCCTTTCCACGGGACGCATGGAAGACCAGACGATGATTTTTTCTTTTTTCTGCACACAACCCGTTGTAATAACTAAACTTACAACAAACAGGTGTATGATCGTTCCCCATTGAATTAACGTTAAAATCCTGTTAGACAATTTCATCTTTATTTACAACTATTGTGGATAACTCCTTTGTTTTCAACTAAGAACTATCCTAATATACTAATTTTAATCAACTTTAACTTCTGTGGATAAATGCCTGAACCAGCTAAAATAAAGCGCTGTTGACAGAATAATTAAAATAATTAACAAGAATAAAAATTCATCCCAACGCTTAATTACAACTGCCATTCCGGTCAGAAAAAGAACTATCTGCCACGGTACGGCGAAAAAGGTGGAAAGAATATCTCTGCGATTTTCCTTATCGATTTGTTCTAAAACATGAGCGGGCATTTTTCTCCGAACCGGACCCCAGAATCCGAAAGGACGCGTACGTTTGTAAAATTCGAACAACACTTCATCGGAAGCAGGCGGACCCAGGTAAGTACCTATGATCATTCCTACCAAAGACGAAAGAGATGCGAAAATAAAAGAAAAATACTCGGGAATGCCCGGAAAGAAAATCTTTTGTAAAACCGCTACCACCATTCCCGTGACAATACCTAGCGAAAAGCCGTATCCGTTCAT
>JAJRSN010000481.1 GCA_024278715.1 Calditrichota bacterium | reverse complement strand
TGTTCTGTCATTTGGATCCCGCCAATGCGGGAGAGAAATTTTTTACTCAAATAAAACCAAAAGATTTCTCTTAGCTTCGCTCATCGAAATGACAAACACTTGTTACTTTGTCACTCGTTACTTGCAACCTTCAACTCATCACGCATTACGCGTCATGCGTCACGTTCCTTGTTACTTTGTCACACATCACGACCCTGTCACTTTTTGTTAAAATTTTTTGGGGGATTGTTGCGGATAAACGGCGTTGTATTAAAAAGCAGCCTGTTAAATTTAATACGAAAATTCCGGGAAGGCAGGCGTCCGGTGATGTCCGCCCGAAAAACGTTTGGTTTTGTGATGTTCCGCGCCAATGCGGAAAATCTTTGAAGATAGCCCGTTATTTGCAGTAATCAAATTAAAGCTGAAGTTGTTATCTACAGTGCTGTTGACCGCGCCCGCGCCGTTTAAAATCCGGATTTTACGCCTCTCATATTCCGCGGTTTCGTGGACGTGTCCGTGTAGTAACAGTTCCACATTATTAACGGACAGAAGCCGCAAAAGTTTTCTTTTCCTTTTAAATTTTAAGGTGTGCCATTCCATGTATTCCCACAAGTTTTTTAACGGTCGCTTTGCGGTGATCATTTTGGAATTCACATGATGGTGCATGCTTACAATTCGAAAGCGGCTTTTTTGCGTTTTCGATAACAGGTATTCCAACTTGCAATAGCCGTCGGAAGAAATTTTACCGCGTGAAGCAAATAAGTTTGACCACCGGGAATAGGGAGCGATGGAGTTCAAGCCGATAATTGCGATATCGTCAATGAATTTCACAAAGGGGAAGGGGTTTTGACGATCTGCACGGATTGTGTTTTCAAATGCTTCGCCGAAGTAGTCTTTAAACTGTAAAACGCGCTGCAAAAAATCGGTATTAAGGCATCGGGAAGGGAATTCGGTGATTTCATTAACCAGATGAACGCCTCCGTAAATTTCATGGTTTCCGATAATTACCGTCAGCCTGTCGGGATGCAGGAGATTAAATTCATCCAAAATTCTGCGGGCGGCTGCAAAATTTTCGGGATGGGGATTATCTACAATGTCCCCGCTCAGAATAAAATGCTCCGCTCCTTTTTTTAAGGCTTCTTTGATGATAAACCGCGTCTTCCGAAAATTCTCGGGCTTGTGGCGCATACAAATATGAAAATCCGATAAATGGGCGATGTTCATTAGCATCCTCCGCAATTTTGTTTAACTTATCCTTAAGTTGGCATCAGATTGTTTGGCAGGAATAAAGAGCGGGTTATGATTGCGTTAAATTTAAAGATTTAGTAAAAGCGCGATTCGGGAGTATTGTAATAATTTTAGGAATAAAAAATCCTTCGCCAAGCCCGCGAAAAACGGACAAAAAAGAGGCTTGCTTTAAAAAAGTCTAAAAAAGTTAACGGCGATTGCATGTTTCGCCGATTTATCGGCTGTGCAAAAAACTGACTTTGCGACCGAGGCGTTCGGCATAATGAATAGCCAACGCGAAGAACAGAACACTAAACACGAACGCGCTTTTTAAAAAATTGTGTTTTACATCCAGCGCCGCTTTACTCCAGGCGTTAAGAAATCTGTTGCATATAATTCTTTCTATCATCGGAAACCTCCTTAAAAATTACGTTATGGGTAAAATTATTGATTTTCTGGCGATTTTTACACGATTATTCCGCCAATTAATTTCTCTGCTGAAAAAGGGAATAAACCAAAGTATTCCGAATAATAAATCTTTGAACGGAACCAACAGCAATTGATAGAGTTTGATTTTACCTTTCATTATCCGCAGCATGTAACCGTCATGAAAAATTTTAATCACTACCACAAATAGAAATTGGAGTAATCCCAAAACATTGCCCATGAGCATGCCAAGTACAAAACTGACTGCGACAGGATTGGAAAAAGATTCTATCAGATAATGGAAAAGGTTTATATGCCGTCTAATTTTTGCCCAGCGCGTATGGCGGTTTAAAAAATGTTCGAATGTCCATTTTTCGTTAAAGTTGTTTACAAAAACGGGAAGCGTTTTTACCCGATAGCCCAATTGATGAACCTTTAATCCCATCCAGTAATCTTCCGCCAAAAAATCGGTCAGACTACGAAAACCACCGATTTCATTCAGCACGCGTCGGCGGATCATGATTGCTTTACCCACCACCAGAGGAAGACCGCTTAAACGAGAAGCCAAAAACACATTCGGGGCGACAAATGCATTTAAGTGCAGGTTCTCCAGCGCGGAGGCGATATTCTTTTCGCCGAATCCGCGTATCGTGGCTGTTACCAGACCGATTTGTTTTTGATGAAAGGGTTGAGTCATTTGCAGCAGAAAATCCTTTTCCACCCGCGTGTTGCTGTCGCTTATGAAAATAAATTCGCCGCTGCTGTATTGATGCATATTGAACAGATTGTTCACCTTAGGATTCATCCCGATTTCGTAATCGCTGATTACAATCCGTGAAGCAACCTTAGGGTGTTGCCGTGAAAGGCTCCGCACCAGCGGTATTGCCGGATCGCCGGCAGACTGAAAACCGAATATCAATTCGAAATCGGGATAATCGAGATTAAAGAAGGAACGTAGGTTGTTTTCCAAACCATCGTCAATTCCCTTGAGCGGTTTTAAAATACTGACCCCGGGTACCGCGCCGGTAGAATCCGGTCGAACGAATTTCATTTTCATGGACCGCGGCATGGTTCTGATCGAGAGTGTTAAGTAAATCAAACCAATCACAACGGCAGACGCGTAAAACAGAATAAAGATATTTTGCATGTAAGCCCTCTTAAAAAATTTTACTTTTAAGACAAAATGAGTAATTATTGTTAGGATAGATATAGAACCAGGTAAGAGATTAGTTCGGACGATGAGAATCAAAACGTAAAAATAGCGGTTGTGCGGAAAAATCGAGCTTGCTTTGAATAGTTGTTGAGAATCTTATCCTGATCCGGCTCCGTGAATTAAAAGC
>JAJRSN010000480.1 GCA_024278715.1 Calditrichota bacterium | reverse complement strand
TTCAAGGAGCAGGTATTCGATACCGTAATCGGAGTCAATACAAAACTAATCGAAGCCTATCAGGCGCAAAAGCCAATACTCTCTTATGCTTCGTCGGCGCGCGGAGCCATGGAGTATCGCGCTTTGGCTCAGGAAATTTTGAACAGATTATCCGCAAAATAAGGATTGGAACAGCGTATGAAACGAGTGATTACAGCCCTGACAATAAAACAAGCCCATGCCGCGGGCAAAACACAGCTTTACGCCCCGGTTAAAGAAACAATTGTAACGCCCGAAGCCCGCTCTCTGGCAAAAGACCTGGGCGTTTGTCTGATTGAGTTTGAGGGAAACGCTCGGGAAAAATCCGCTCCGTCAATTCCGCTTGACGAGAGCGTGGTAAAACAAATTGTCGATAAAGTAATAAACAGCCTTCCGCCTTCGAAGCGCGATTACACCAAAGTGAAGTCGGTTGTTGTAAACGTTTTATCCGAATATCTGGAAAACAAACATTGATTAATGATACGTTTTTAGGGGAACTCGCCGACCGTTTGTGGCGCAAGCCGCGCCGGATTGTTTTTACGGACGGAAAGGATTTGCGGATTTTACGCGTTGCCAGGCATTTAGCCGAAACCGGATTGGCAAAGTCCGCGGTCGTTGGCAGTCCCTTTGAAATAAGAGAATTTGCCGATCAAAATAAAATTCGAACGCGCGGAATATCGATTAAAAAACCGCTTCACGATGTTAATTTTGATCGCTATTGCCGTTTTTTCAGGAAGAATTTTGATCGGGAAGCGAGCTATTCCGCGGTTAGGGAAAAACTGCAAAATCCCCTTTGGTACGCGGCGCAGTTGATTTTACACGGGCAGGCGGATTTCTGTTTTGCTCCCGCCACAACAGAGGCTTCGGAACTTTTGGAAATCGAACGGATATTTTCTCCAGATGAAGCGTTTTTTTCGGCTTTTTCGCTTGTCCGGAATGACAAAAAAAACAGGGTTATGCTGTTTGCGGACACTAAGTTCAATCCACGACCGGCTTCGGAAGAATTAGCTAAAATCGCCCGTTTAACAGCGTTAAATTTTGAAAGGCTGACCGGGCGCCGGGCGGCGGCGGCTTTGCTTTCGTTTTCCACAAAAGGCAGCGCCAGTCATCCGATGGTCGATGTAATTCGGGAAGCGTTAAAACAAATCCGGGCGCAGGAACCGCATCTAAAAGTTGAGGGAGAGCTGCAGTTTGATGCCGCTTTTGTTCCGGAAGTAGGAGCTAAAAAAGCGCCGAATAATGCCCTTGGCGGAGCAGCCAATGTGTTCGTGTTTCCTTCGTTAAACGCCGCCGATATTGCGATAAGAACGGTTCGGCATTTATCGCCTTTTAGGGTGGAGGGACCCTTTTTGCAGGGACTTAAATTTCCGGTTCAACTTATTTGTCCGGATGCCGACGACGATCAAATAATTAATCAGGCGCTCATTGCCTCGAATCTTGTAAATGCTTAAACTTGGGGTCAGGAGAGTAAAAATTTGCGACGGCAATAAAGACGAATATTTGAGAGCAATAAAAGACAATAAATTTCAGGTTTTTGAATTTATTAGGAAAACAAACAAGTATAACAATACGTTAAGGAGAATTTTATGGAAGCATTAGGCATGATCGAAACCAAAGGTTTGGTTGGTCTTATCGAAGCTTCGGACGCCATGGTAAAGGCTGCCCGCGTAAAATTGGTCGCCTGGCAACAGATTGGCGGCGGATATGTTACGGCTTTGGTTCGCGGCGATGTTGCCGCCTGTAAAGCTGCTACCGACGCCGGAGCCGCCGCGGCTGAACGCGTCGGCGAATTAGTATCGGTTCATGTGATTCCGCGTCCGCATGCCGATTTGGAGGAGGTATTCCCGATCAAGTTTGAAGGCAAGATTGAATAATTAAAGCAAAAGGAGAAAAGCAGATGATGGAAGCATTAGGCATGATCGAAACCAAGGGTTTGACCGGTCTTATCGAAGCTTCGGACGCCATGGTTAAAGCTGCTCGGGTAAAATTGGTAGCCTGGCAAAAAATCGGCGGCGGATATGTTACGGCTTTGGTTCGCGGTGATGTTGCCGCCTGTAAAGCGGCTACCGACGCCGGAGCCGCCGCGGCTGAACGCGTCGGAGAACTGGTGGCGGTTCATGTAATTCCCCGCCCCCATGCCGATCTGGAAGAGGTTTTTCCCATTAGACTGAACGAAGAACCCGAAAAATAGACTCGGATATTAAAATACTAATTTTACTGAGCAGTATTTCAGTCCAAAATTCCTTAAATGAGGAAACATTATGCATTTAGATGATAAACAAATTGCTCAGATTGTGGATACCGTCCTTGCTCAATTGGAGAAAGGGGAGCCGAAACGCGGCTCTAAAAATCTTCCTTTGGGCGTGTTTGAATCTTTGGATGACGCGGTTGAAGCGGCGCATCGGGCTCAAAAGCAAATTCGCAAGCTTGAGCTAAGGGGACGCATCATCCAAGCCATCCGCGAAGCCGGGGTTAAATACGCCCGAGAGCTGGCTGAAATGGCGGTAAAAGAAACGGGTATGGGTCGGGTCGAAGACAAAATAGCCAAGAATATTTCTCAGGCTGAATCGACCCCGGGCATTGAAGATTTGCAGCCGCGGGCGCTATCAGGCGACCACGGTTTAACGCTTATCGAAAACGCAGCCTGGGGCGTCATCGCTTCGGTAACGCCTTCCACAAATCCCGCGGCTACGGTTATCAATAATTCCATCAGCATGGTGGCGGCGGGCAACGGCGTGGTGTTCGCTCCGCATCCGGCGGCGAAAAACGTCTCTCATCGCACCATTGATATTCTCAACAAAGCCGTTGAATCGGTCGGCGGTCCTTCGACGCTTTTAACCACGGTAGCCGAACCTTCCATAGAAACCGCGCAAAAACTCTTTACCTATCCGGGAATTGATTTGCTGGTGGTTACCGGCGGCGAATCCGTTGTAAAAGCCGCCCGAAAGATCACCGATAAACGTCTGATGGCTGCCGGAGCCGGTAATCCGCCGGTTGTGGTGGACGAAACCGCTAATATTCCCAAGGCAGCCAGAGATATTGTGTGGGGCGCGTCGTTCGATAACAATATCGTCTGTTGTGATGAAAAAGAAATCATTGCCGTTGACCGTATTACCGATCAATTGAAAGAAGAAATGAAGAAGCATCAGGCTGTTGAATTAACGGTTCAACAGGCGGAAGAATTAGCCCGCGTCATTTTAAACGATTATCCCGGCTCTGATGCGCACATTAACCGCAAATGGGTCGGAAAAGACGCTTTTAAACTTGCCAAAGAAATTGGTTTGAATGTTCCAGAAGACACGCGTCTGCTCTTCGTTGAAACGGATAAAGACCATCCCTTTGCCACATTGGAATTGATGATGCCGGTAATTCCGGTGATTCGGGTTCCGGACGCCGACAAAGGAATTGATTTGGCTATTGAACTGGAACACGGTTATCATCATACCGCAGCCATGCATTCAAGAAACATCGATCACATGGATCGCATGGCAAACGAAATCAATACCAGTATTTTTGTGAAGAACGGTCCCTGCCTTGCCGGTTTGGGCTTTGGCGGCGAAGGCTGGACTTCGATGACCATTACAACCCCGACAGGCGAGGGGGTAACCTCGGCGCGTTCTTTTGTCCGTTTACGTCGCTGCGTGGTTGTGGATCATTTTCGTATTGTTTGATGGAGAATTATGAAGCTGGAACTGGTGAATAAACGGCTGCAAAAAATTGAGCGGCTGGTGAACGATGCCACGCCGGTTGCCGCGCCCGACAATTGGCACGTAGGGATTGATTTGGGAACCGCAAACATCGTGGTTACGGTTACCGACGAGCTGGGAGAGCCGCTGGCTGCCTTTATGGAATGGGCGGAAGTTGTGCGCGACGGAGTGGTGATCGATTACATCGGCGCCATTGACATTGTAAAAAAATTGGTTAAACAGGCAAACCAAAAACTGCAAATAGAAATCACATCGGCAATCGCTTCATTCCCTCCGGGAACCGATCCGCGCATTTCGCGCAATGTGGTCGAAAACTCGGGTTTAAAGGTCGAAGCGATCATCGACGAACCTTCGAGCGTGGTTCGTTTGCTGCAGATAGACGAAGGCGCTGTGGTGGATATCGGCGGCGGAACCACAGGGCTTTCGGTTGCCAAAGAAGGTAAAATTATTTACACCGCGGACGAACCGACGGGCGGGCATCATGTCACGCTTACTATCGCGGGAAACCGCCGAATCAGTTTTGAAGAAGCCGAAAGAATGAAACGCAACGGCTCCGCGAGTACGCTGATGCCGGTGATCGAACCCGTTTTCAGGAAAATGGCTGATATTGTCAGGCTGCATTTAAAGTCGTTTGATGTAAAAACAATCTACCTTTCCGGAGGCACCTGCTGCTTTCCGGGGATTGTCGATGTGCTAAAGCAGGAAATCCCCGACGTTCAGTGGATTCTTCCGCATCAGCCTTTGTTTTTAACGCCTTTAGCCATTGCTTCTTATCGAACAACACAGGATAACGGATAATGGAAAAGAGCGAGATTCTCGAAAAAATAAGACGGGCGGGAATTATCGGAGCCGGAGGCGCAGGTTTTCCCACTTACAAAAAGCTGGACGCTCGGGTGGAACACATTATCGCCAACGGAGCCGAGTGCGAACCCTTATTGTACAAAGACCGCGAAACCATGCTCAGGGAAGGCGAATATTTGTTCCTCGGTTTGAAAATAATGCAGCAAATCACCGGAGCAAGCCGGGTAACAATCGCTTTAAAAGAAAAAAACAGGGACGTCGCCGACAGATATCAAACAACCGCTCAAAAATACGGCTATGAGTTTTTTATTTACGAAGACGTTTATCCGGCTGGCGACGAATATGTTCTGGTTTATGAAATCACCGGAAAAAGAATCCCGCCGGGAGGGATTCCCTTGCAGGTGGGTTGTGTGGTGGATAATGTGGAGACCATTGTAAATATCGCCCGCGCGGTTGATGAAGATAAACCCGTTGTTGATAAATTTCTCACCGTGACCGGAGAAGTGCAAAAACCGGTAACCGTCAAAGTTCCGGTGGGAACATCGTTTGGGGATTGCATCGATTTAGCCGGAGGATTAACGGTTTCGAATCCTTTGATTTTAACCGGCGGCGTGATGATGGGCGGCGCGGAAACGGACCTGAACAAACCGGTAAGCAAAACCCTGGGCGGATTAATCGTTTTGCCTTCGGATCATTATTTGGCAAAACGTAAAACCACGCCAAGAGAAACCTACACCCGAATCGGACACGGGCAATGCGACCAATGCACCCTCTGCACCGAAATGTGTCCCCGTTACATTCTTGGTTATCCCATCGAACCGCACAAGGTGATGCGCAATTTGCTGATGACCGGAGAAGCCAAAGAACGCGCCAGTTTGTGGGCTCAATATTGCTGCGAATGCAATGTTTGCACAATGATAGCCTGTCCCGAAGGTCTCGATCCTAAAAATATGTGCGTAGATGCCAAACAACTTTTGCGGGAGAGGGGACTTTCGCGCACCCGGGAAGAATTGGAAGTTCTGTTCAGGGACGTTCATCCGGCAAGAGAAGGCAGGGAAGTTCCCATATCAACGGTTTACAGACGTTTGGGACTGACATCCTACAACAGGGCGGCTCGTTATCAAGAAATCGAGCTAAAACCGGAAAGGGTGGTTCTACCGTTGAACTCGCACATAGGAGCTCCGGCAAAACCGACGGTTCGGGTGGGAGAACAGGTTAAACGCGGGCAAAAAATAGCCGATGTTTTGCCTGATCAATTGGGCTGTCCGGTGCACGCCAGCATTGACGGTCGGGTTGTGAGTATTGAAAACAACACCATTGCCATAGAGCGCAGTTAACGGAGGACATTGGGATGAAAGGCGCAGCCATAGGAATTGTGGAAACATCCAGTATTGCCAGGGGCTATGAAGTGGCGGACGCGGTTTTAAAACGCGCCGATGTGGAAATTGTGGTCAACAGAACCATCTGCCCGGGTAAATACATGGTGTTAATTAGCGGCGATGTGGACGCGGTTAACGCCAGTATTGAAATCGGAGTAAAAACGGGCGCGCATACGGTTGTGGACTATTTCATAATTCCCAATGTCCATCCCGATGTTTTTCCCGCTATCAGCGGCGTTTCTCGTCTTCCCGAAATACAGGCGTTGGGCGTGATTGAAGGATTTTCCGTGGCATCGGTAATCGAAGCCGCGGACGCCGCCGTTAAAGCAGCCGAAGTAAAATTGATTAACGTTCATCTGGCTATGGCGATCGGCGGAAAAGGCTATGTGACATTGACCGGAGAAGTGGGCGCCGTGCAGGCAGCCGTGGACGCCGGAGCAGCAGTGATCGAGAAAAAGGGTTTGTTGGTCGAAAAAGTGGTTATTCCCTCGCCCAGAAAAGAGATTATCGAAGAATATATTTAATCCTTCAAAAATTATTCCCCTTCGGAGTTTCCGTCCTTTAAATCAAAGGGCAAAATATAAATGGATTTGGTAAACGGATTGATGTCGATATACACATCAACGCCGTACACCTTTTGTATTAAATCAAATTGAAGAACTTCGTCCGGTTTGCCGTCTTTGACGATTTTACCTTTGTGCAATAAAAGCAGGCGTTCGCAAAATTGCGCCGCCAGGTTGACCTCGTGGGTAACAAGAATCACCGTCTTATTTTCTTTGCGGCTCAGTTGTTTCAGCAATTTGAGAATCGCTATCTGATGTTTTAAGTCCAGAGCGGAGGTGGGCTCGTCCAAAAGAAAAACATCGGTATCCTGAGCCAGCACACTGGCGATGAGCACGCGTTGTTTTTCGCCGCCGCTTAATGACGGAAAAAGACGGGATTCCAGCCCTCGCAAATCCACCAACTCAATCGCCTTTTGAATCATTGCCGATCCTTCCGGATCAGCGCCCGGGACGCCCTGCAGGTAGGGGTACCTTCCCATTTCTATCACTTCGCGAACGGAAAAAGAAAACGACAATTCGACGCCCTGAGGAACGTAACCGATTTTTCGGGCAATTTCTTTTCGGCGCCATTTTGGCAACGGTTTGCCGAATAATCGGAAATTGCCGGCGCTTGGCGGGTAAAGCACGGCGAGGATTTTTAACAATGTTGACTTGCCGACGCCGTTCGGTCCGATAATCCCGATAAATTCTCCCGGTTGAATTTTCAGGTTAATATCAAAGAGTACCGGTTTTTCGCCGTAGGCAAAAGTAATATTTTCGATATCAATAACGGGTTCTGTCATGATAATTCCGGTTAAAGTAAATAACTGTGAATCGAACTTAACAATATTTGCTTATTGATTGCAAAATTTGATTGATTGTCCGAACCTTGACCTTGATTTTCTTGATTTACCCGATTGCCTTGATTTTAATTTTGCCCAATCATGGCAATCATTTAATCCTTTTAATCATGGTTCAAACACTCTCTTCGTCTCTGCGGTTTAGATGTAATATCGGAAAGATGTTAAGTAGTGGCATTATCTTCGGTATGTTAAAAAAATACCCCGAATGCGTAGGCAAACGGGGCAAAATTTAAACGAAAGGCAATTTTTTAATGATCACACTTGCTGTAACCGCATTCGGGATTAATGCAGGTTAAACAGCCGTTTTCCATTTTCACGCTTTTTTGATTACAATCGGGACAAATAAAATATTCGCTGTTGGTCTGAGTTTTTATTTCCGGTTCTGGATTAAGAACTTTGGAAACTTCAAGGGCGATGGAAGTTTCTTCTTCACTTTCTTCGTTCATACAACCGATTTCGCGGAAAAAGCGTTCGATCACATCCGCAATTTCGGAATAAAAGGAATGGATGTATTTTCCGTCTTTATGGTATCCGCCGTTCGGATCGTGAATGCTGCTTAATTCTTCCAGAATAAAAACCGGATTTGCCGATTTGCGAAAGATCGCCGAAATCAGCCGGGTCAACACGGCGTATTCTGCATTCTTGGTCAAATCTTTACTGTTGATAAAAATTTCGATGGGTCGATTCCGACCGTTTTGAGTGATATAACCGAGAGTGATATAAACGCTGTGTTTCACAAAACCGCTGCGTAAACGATAGACCTTGGCGTTAACCACATCCGGACGCTCTAAAATATGATCGGTAATATTATCAAGGGGTTCTTCGTGTTTGACCTCTTTAATTTCGAAGTTTTGATCCTTGATTTTAAACATAATCTTTTAAAACTCCTTTTATTTATGAGTTTTTGTGCTCACGTGATTTTAAATAATGATAGACCGTCGTTAATTTTTCGTCGGGCGTTAAAATAACGTCGTCTCCTTTTAATGTAACTTCTTCTTTCGTATTTGCCAACAAAATTTTAAACAATTTTTCTTTTGTTTTCTGGAATTCGGTCTTTTGTCCGTCAACGCTTAAAATAGGGTGGCGGCTACCGTCTCTGTAAATGGTAATGCCCTTTAAACCTTTTCTCCACGCCATTAAATAAATATTGGAAATAACCTCGGGTTCGATTGTTTCCGGAAGATTGACCGTCGAAGAAATGCTGTGATCAACGTATTTTTGACAACGACCCTGAATGTCCACGCGTTTCTCGGCATTGATGTGATGCGCGGTTCTAAAAAAGAAATTGGGTAAATACTCGGTTAATTCCGCTTCGGTCTGCGCCGAGACAACTTTATCCTGCATGTTGTGAAGATCGATATAAGCCTGGATGGTGGAATGAAATACCTTAAAGAACTGATTGCCAAAGGATTCTGAACGGCGCGTATAATAAAGAGCGAAGATGGGTTCGATTCCCGAAGATACCCCGAGATAATGTTTGTTGCCGTTTTTAAAGCTAAGCGCGATATTGCTGATTGACCCCGTGGGAGCTATGGCTAATAAGGCGATGTTTCTTAATCCCTTTTCTTCGATTAATTTTTGCGTTTCGGGAGACAGCGCGTCTTTAAAAAAGGGACCCTGAGAATATTTTTCAAAATCAAAAATGGGCGAGGCTCCTTTTTCGGCAGCCAATTCCGCCGAAGCCTGATAAGCGACATTTGTTATGGTTTCCATTACTTTTTCCAGAAGCCCGATTCCTTCGTCGGAATCGTAAGGAATGCCGAGTTGATTGAGCATGTCGGCGGCGCCCATAATACCCAACCCCAAACGACGCGTTTCCGCCGCGGCTTTTCGTTGTTTTTCCAGCGGATTAAGGATTTCATTCCAGCTGACAACATTATCCAGAAAGCGGACGGTAGTCTTTATCACGTCTTTTAAAGTTTCCCAGTCAATTTCGGCGTTTCGACGATAGCCGTTTTTTACCAGACGGGATAGATTAATGGAAGCAAGATTGCAGGCTCCGCCGTTTTCCAGAGGAACTTCGGCGCAGGGATTGGTACATGAGATCGGACGCCCCACATAATTTGAAGGCGAATACTTGCTCATATTACTCCAAAAAATCAAGCCCGGTTCTGCTGTTTTGTAGTTGCCTTCGATAAAGGCGTCCCAGATTTCCCGCGCTTTAATCAATCGGCGAATTTCTCCGCTCGGCTTGGAAGCAAAATAAAGCATAAAGTCGCCGCTGTAACGAACAGCCAAATCGAAGGGCTCTCTTTCAATAGGCAATACAAGATCGCCAAATACGTCCCGTTTGTTCGGATCGTCCAGATCGGTTTCGGTGATGATTATTTCATAATTTTTGTACAGAAAATCATTTAAGGAGCTGATGTCACTGAACACTTTAAAAAGCTCGTATTCTTCGATGTTTTTAGCGGGAATCTGAATTGCGTAATGTTGGGTGTCTTCCAGATAGGCGTGAGCCACGATATTTTTGTTGAATTTTTTGTAAACCAGAATTTTATTTTTGCCGTAAGTTTTTTGCTCGGATACAGCCTGCATGAATTCGTCGGAAGCCTTGATGCTGATATTGGCAAATCGTATTTGCGTGTTCTCCATTACCTGTTTTTCAATTTCTTTCAGCTGATAATTATCGAACTGGTTCGACCATTTTAATTGTTCAACCACTTGCTTGGTGACCCAGTTAGGGGTTTTTTTGACTTTAATGAAATCGATTACATCCGGGTGTTTAATGTCAACCGTGAGCATAAGAGCACCGCGCCGTCCGCTCTGTCCGATCAAGCCGGTTGTCAACGAGAACAGCTCTATGAACGAAACCGCGCCCGTCGAGGTGTCTGCGGCGTTGTGAACAACCGAATCTTTCGGTCTGAGGATGGAAATATCAACGCCGATTCCCCCGCCGAATGAGTAAGTTCGGGCGCATTCATACGCAGCCTGATAGATGGATTCGATGTTGTCGTCTTCGATTTGAGTAACAAAACAATTTGCCAAAGTTTTTAAACGATACAGGTCTCCGGCTCCGGCGAGCACGCGACCGCCGGGTATAAAATACCCCTCGTACATGTATTTGTAAAACCGGATAGCCCATTCTTCCTGCTTTTTGGGATCGGTTTCAATGGCGGCAATAAAAGAGGCGACTCGATTGAAAAGATCTTCCGGACGCTTTTCCATTAATTTGTTGTTAAGGTCTTTAACAAAATACTTTTTCTGATAGATGTTTCGGGCAAGTTCGTTATCTCCCCAATAGTTGTTTTCCGGGTGGAGAGGCAACTCGCCTTCATTTGTTTTTTTCTTAATCATCAAATAGAGATTCTGATAATTTTTAATATTGCGGCGACCGGCGATGGAAGTAAATTTTCCCTTATACTTGAACATATCCAGAAACATGCTGCGAGTCCTCTGTCTTATTTTAATACATTTCGTTAAAAAATAGGCGGTTATGGAATTTTTTGCTGGTAACCTGTTGAAATTCCTTAAAATATACTACATCTACTTTTCCCCCTACAAGGATCATTATAAAAATTTTATACTCCAAATACAAATGAAAAATCAATTTTTATTCAACTAATTTTCTATCCCTTTTCGAGCCAGAATTCCCTTTCGGTAATAATGCTTTACTTCTCTCATTTCGGTTACCAGATCCGCCAGTTCGATAATTTCCTGCGGACAATAGCGACCCGTAAGAACCAATTCAACGGCTTCAGGTTTTACTCGGACGAAATCTACTATTTGTTTAGCGGAAAAAAGTTTAAAATAAACGGAAACCAAAACTTCATCCAATATCACAACGTCGTACCGACCGCTTTTCATCGCCTTAAGCGCTTCGTTTAAACCCCGGTTCATTTCAGCCAACAGTTCATTTGAAGGGGGCTCTTTTTCGAAAACAAATCGGTCGTCTCCCCAACGAGCAATGGTGATGTTGGGTTGAAGCGATTGTAAAATCGGGATTTCGCCGTACGGGTAGTTTTTCATGAATTGAGCAAAATATACGCGCAGCCCGGAACCGACAGCCCGAACGGCAAGACCGATCGCCGCCGTGGTCTTCCCTTTACCGTTGCCGGTATAAATCTGAACATATCCTTTTTCGAGATTTGATCGGGATTTTGAATTTTTTCGCATAAAAAATAAAATTTCCCCGGGTTAAAGCAAAACGGGGGATTTCGCCAAACAATGAGCTCTCCCCCTCGGAAGAGGAAACAGAACAATTTAGACGCACGAAGTTTAAAATAATAAAATTTTAATAAAAAACTAAGTTGACCGTCACAAAAAATTGTCAAAAAAACGGGATTAATATTTAGCCTTTTAATAGATGCTCAAACAGGAAATTCAATTCTGAAAATCTTTTCCAATTGTTCAACGCCTTTTAAGGCGTGTTTAACGATTTCTGCGGGTAAATAAAGACAAGTGAAAATTATTTTACTTACCGCAACGCTCTTTAAAAAAGGCGTTCAAATTGCCGCCAATTCTGCTGCAAATAATAACAACAATCTTCGCAAATAAGGCGCAAAAACAACAAAGAAGAATACAGTAACTGAAATGTAAAAAGTTTACTTAAGCTTAAGCACAAAAAATCAAAAGAGACCTTAATTTAATCAGCGAAATCAGTGTAATCAGGTTAATCTGTTGCCCGCAATCTAAGCAATCTGTTTAATCTGCGGTCAAAAAATTAAAAAGAAAAACCTCCGTGCTCTTTGCGACTCTGCGGTAAATATGGGACTTTCTTTCAATACTGCTTTTTAAAATAAAGTGTAGATAAACGGAGCCAGCGCGCTGCCCTGAGCTAAAATGATTAACATCCCCAGTAAAAACAGAACAATAACCACGGGAAAAAGCCACCATTTTTTGTGCGTTTTTAAAAAGTGAAGGTATTCTCCGAGAATCCGTAATTTTGCCATTCAAAGTCCTCGCTAAAATTTCCGATTAAAACAATTTTTCAAGATCGCTTTGCCCGGTCTTTCTTTGTTTCCAGTAAGAAGGTTTTCCGTCCCGAAATTTCGTGTCAAGCGGTTTCTTGCCCGTCAGCCGTAAAATTAAGCCGATCGGAGTAATAATTCCATAAAAAATTAAGGTTAAAATAATTCTGGAAGTAAAAAAGCCCAATACCTGCCCTAAAATCATCCAGATTTGATACGATTGAATTAACAACGGTTTAATGAACTGACCCAGCAGGACAATGAAAATCAAAGTCAGTAAAATCCAAAAAAGAAAATAATTTTGTTTTTGAAACGCCAGAAAGGCAAAAAGGGAAAAGCCCGCAAACATGATCGCCGAAAAAGAGCGCAATTGTTTTAAAGAAGGTTCCTGCAAAGAAAATTTTTTAATCAAGTTCAAACACCTCTTTTTTAACTTTGATTTTTGGTTTTTGGGGTTGGCTTTCCCGTTTCAGTAAAAAACGCCCTAAAATCAAAATATCCATCTGCGTTCGCAAAAAACAGGAATAGGCGTCCCGCGGAGTGGCGACGATGGGTTCGCCGCGAACGTTAAACGAAGTGTTGATCAAAACCGGGCAGTTCGTTTTTTCTTTAAACGATTTAAGGAGCCGGTAAAAGAGAGGATTGGAATTTTGATTTACCGTTTGCAGGCGAGCAGAATAATCGACATGAGTCACTGCCGGAATAACGGATCTTTGAATTTTTAAGCGATCCAAGCCTTGTAATTCGCCTTTTGGGTCAATGCTATTCAACCGCTTATCGGGATGCACGTCCGCCACCAAAAGCATGTAAGGACTGGGACGGCTGATTTCAAACCATTCGGAGGCGTCTTCTTCCGGCACCGACGGCGCAAAGGGGCGGAAGCTTTCTCTGAATTTAATTTTAAGATTCATTATCTGCTGCATTTCGGCTTTTCGCGGATCAGCGAGAATGGAACGATTGCCGAGCGCGCGCGGACCAAATTCCAGTCGCCCCTGAAACCAGCCGACAACCTTGCCTTCGCTAAGGTATCGCACAGCCTGTTCAATGAGTTCCCGTTCGTTCAGCAGCTCGTAACGGGCGCCCACTTCATCCAGGAACGATTGAATCTCCCTATCGGAAAAGGAAGGTCCGAGACAGGAATTTTTTTGCTTGTCATTTTTGCCTTTAATAATTCTCGGATGTTTAAGATAGTGATGGCGAACCAGATAAGCCGCTCCGAGGGCGCCTCCGGCGTCGCCGGCTGCCGGTTGAATCCAAAGATCGTCGAAGAGACCGCTTTTAAGTAATTTGGCGTTCGCCACGCAGTTTAAGGCTACGCCGCCAGCCAGACACAGGTGTTTTTCGCCGCTTATTTGTTTTACGTGTTTTGCCATGCGCAGCACAATTTCGTTGGTCACTTCCTGAACGGATCGGGCTAAATCCATTTCGCGCCGCGTTAAAGGAGATTCCGGCTTGCGCGGGGGACCGCCGAACAACCGCGCAAAACGGCGGTTGGTCATGGTTAATCCGCTGACAAAATTGAAGTAAGAGAGATTGAGCTTAAACGAGCCGTCATTTTTCAGATCGATCAGTTCATCGAAAATTTGTTGAACGTATCTGGGCTCTCCGTACGGCGCGAGTCCCATTAATTTGTACTCGCCGGAGTTGACTTTAAAACCGGCAAAATAAGTGAAAGCCGAATAGAGCAGACCAAGCGAATGGGGGAAATGCTGCTCGGCAATTAATTGAATTTGATCGTCGGAAGCGATTCCGATTGTCGAAGTCGCCCATTCGCCGACGCCATCGACGGTTAAAATCGCCGCCCGTTTGAACGGAGAAGGGAAAAAAGCGGAAGCGGCGTGAGCTTCGTGATGTTCCGAAAAAAGAATAGGCGCCTCGCAGGAAAGATTCTTGCGAATCACATCCGAAATCCATAGTTTTTGTTTAAGCCATAGGGGAATAGCCATTAAAAAGGAGCGGATTCCCAAAGGCGCGGCGCTTAAGTAGGTTTCCAGAATTCGGTTGAATTTAATGAACGGCTTTTCGTAAAAGGCAACGTAAGCAAGATCGTTTGCGGTTATTCCGGCTTCTTCAAGGCAATAAGTAATGGCGCGCTGCGGAAATGAGTGATCATGCTTTTTACGAGTAAATCGTTCTTCCTGCGCCGCGGCTGCTATTTCGCCGTCGTTTAATAAAACCGCCGCCGAATCGTGATAAAAGGCGGAAATTCCCAAAATGTATTCCGACATAAATAATTTCTGCTTTTCCTGTTAATTGTTCCGACAGTAAGCGTTAATTTTTTTTTAATGTACGAATACAGCGGTGATTAATGCAATTAGAAAAAAATGCAGCCTAATCATTCCGTTTTTAAGAATGCAAGCGGGGATGTTTCGGGCGAAGTCGGCTTGTTTTTAGCGGGCAAAAACGGCGGACATACAAAAAATTATACAATCTTTTACATAAATTTTACAAAAATAATGGAGAAAGTTGAGTATAATTTACATTAAAGGTTAAAAAAAGATTTAATTTAGAAAAAGATTATTAAAAATTTAACGTCCCCAATTAATTGAAAGAGAGGATAAATTTATGAATCCTTATCAAATGCCGGGATTACGAATCGGCAATTTTGAAATAACCACGCCTGTTATCCAAGGCGGTATGGGTGTGGGCATCTCTCTGTCCGGATTGGCATCAGCGGTCGCCAATGAAGGGGGTATCGGGGTTATTTCCTCTGTTGCTCTGGGAGTATTGTTCCAACAGGAGGGCATGAACTTTAGAGAAGCGAACATCCATTTTTTACGTCAGGAGATTCGCAAAGCCAGAAAAATGACCAAAGGTGTACTTGGTTTAAATATTATGGTGGCGATGTCCGATTTTAATGATTTGCTAAAATGCGCCATTGAAGAAGAAATTGACCTTGTTTTTATGGGCGCCGGATTACCTCTGCGTTTTCCCAAGGGTTATACCGTGGATGAAATCAAGAAAATAAAAACACATTTTGTCCCTATCGTCTCTTCCGCTCGGGCGGCGCAAATTATTTTTCAGTATTGGGAAAAGAGTTTCGGTCGAATTCCGGAAGCAGTTGTTGTGGAAGGTCCCAAAGCGGGAGGTCATTTGGGCTTTAAAAAGGAGCAAATTGACGATCCTAATTACCGCTTGGAAATCATCGTTCCTCAGGTTATTGAGGTGATTAAAAAGTTTGAAGAGCGGTGGGATAAGGAAATTCCGGTCATTGCCGCCGGCGGAATTTATACCGGAGCCGATATTGTCAAGTATTTGGAATTAGGCGCCAAGGGAGTGCAAATGGCTACGCGTTTTGTCGCCACTTACGAATGCGACGCCTCTGATGAGTTTAAGCAAGCCTACATACAATGTAAGGAAGAAGATATTACAATCATTGAAAGCCCAGTTGGTTTACCCGGTCGGGCGATCCGCAATCAATTTTTAAACGAAGTGAAAGCCGGAGAAAAGAAGCCCTTTAAATGTTCCTGGAAATGCATAAAAACCTGCGATTTCCGCACATCTCCCTATTGCATTGCGGATGCCTTGGTCAATGCGCAAAAGGGGGCTTTACTGAACGGATTTACCTTTGCCGGTTCAAACGCCTATAGAGTGGATCGTATAATTTCCGTAAAAGAACTCTTTAAAACTTTGCAAAAAGAATACGAAGAAAAATTAAGTTTAAAATATGCCGAAGCGGAAGTTTAGCCTGCGCTTTTCCGCTAAATAATCGGACATCGACTCTGTAAATCTTCCGGAGAAGCAGAATTTGACTCTGCTTCTGTGTTAGTAATCCGGTTCGCATTTTGTGAATCAGAATCTGTTTTGTATTCGGCGCGTTATAATCGTGTGGATCCACAACCGTTTTATATTAACACCTAAATTCTTGTCTTTTTTGGCAGAATTTGTCAAGGGTTAAGGGTGTAAGGGTTGCTGGTTACAGGTTACAGGTTGCAGGTTACCTAGTCCCTTATCCCTTGTGCCTGTTTATAAGCGTTAAGCGAAAATGGTTACTTTATCACTTGTTACTCGTCACCAATCACGGCTTTCAACCTACTTTCTGATAATTTCTTCCCCTTTCCCCTTTTTTCTTTAACCTTTAATCTTTTGTCTTGCTTTTAATTTATTTTTTTATTTCGAGTTAAAGACCCCCCTTTTAGTTTCCCCCCTGCAAAGGGGGGAACGCCGAAGGCAAGGGGGGTCTTTACTCAAACCGCACATTATCTGAATTTTAGAATATTCATTGTTAACAAAGTTCTGTTTTGAATTTCTGTCATTTGGTCATTCGAATTTCGGATTTACGATTTTCCTCTTCAATCAACTTTTTCACTTTTACTCATCACGCATTACGTATTACGCGTCACGACCTCTTCCTCGTCACTTTGTTACTTTGTCACTCTTTTACTATGTCACTTGTTACTCTGTTACTCTGTTACTCATCACCCATTACGGCTTTCAGATTTCTGCTTTCTGACAACCTTTTACTTTAATCTTTAACCTTTAATCTTCCTCATCATTTGTAGTTAAGTGCTAACGGAATTTCTAGTCTAAAGACATCATCCGAAAAAATTGACAATATAAATCATTATTATTATATTTGAGCAAGTATTCAAATGTAAGTGAGAAAAAAATGGCAGATAACAACATCGTTTGTTCCGTGGAAATCATCGACAGGGAAAAGGTGGATCGAGTAAACGCCGCCCTGCCGAAAATGAAGGAAACCAGCGAAACAGCCAATCTTTTTAAAGCGTTGGCGGATCCCACCCGCCTGCGTATTGTTCAAGCCTTACTGCTCGAAGAGCTTTGCGTTTGCGATATTTCCGCGGTTGTGGATGTTTCGGTTTCGGCTATTTCTCATCAGTTGCGCCTGCTGCGTAATATGAAAATCGTTAAAAATCGAAAAGAGGGTAAAATGGTTTACTATTCTCTGGACGACGACCATGTTCGCGGTATTATCGAGACGGCTCAAATACATCTGGATGAAACGTAAAGACGGGTTACAGAAAGTATGAAAAATTTTGTTAAAATAGTATTGAGCTTTTTTATTCTGTCGCAATCTCTGATGCTGCCGGTTGCCATTCCCAAAACTGTTCTGTGCATTGCCGAGGGTCATATTGCCGTCGAACCGTCGGTTGACGGCGTGCATATTAGTTATCATCTGAACGGCGATATCGAAAATCTATTGGCGATTACAGCGGAACCTTCAAATTTTAACTGGGGCGATTGTTTCGATATTTCGTTGGAGAAAAAAAACGCCTCTCCCTATATTAAAATAAACGAACGTCACGCCAGGCAAAACATTGTTTGGTTCGATTCTTATTTTTATTCTAATTATTACGACGACCTTTCGAAGGATGTCTTTGAATTTCGGACTTCAAAAACGAATTTACAGCTTCTTTCGCTTCGCTCCGTCGTATTAATAATCTGATTATTATCCCTTCTAAAAAGAATTCCGATAAAAACTCGTTATTCCATACTCTTCTTTTTCGGAAGGAGAAAATGACACGGGTACAATTTTATTAAAAAGTAAATTTGGACAAGTGATAGTTGTTTCCAAAAGTTCAAATTAAAGAGAAATAAAAAATCTCCCGGAGGTATTAATGAAATTTAAAATCATTCGCTTGTTCGTTTTGGTTACAGGATTAATGATTGTGTTAAGCGGCTGCACTGCCGGACGAAAGACAGTGATTTATCCCGATCCGCGAGCATTGGGAAAAGAATTAGCGGATATTAACAAGCAAAAAGATCCGTCATTGATTAAAGCGGAGCCGGTGACCGGAGATCTGACGTTACGTAAGGCATTGTCGCTGGCTTTAATGCGCAATCCGAAGCTGGCGGTATTTTCTTTGGAGATCCGGGCGCGCGAGGCTGCGGCTTTGCAGGCGTCGCTGTTTCCCAACCCTGAGCTGGGAATGGAAGCGGAAAATTTTGCCGGCAGCGGTCCCTTTTCTTCGTTTCGTTCGTCGGAAACCACCATATCATTGGGTCAGCTTATCGAGTTAGGCGGTAAACGGGAAAAGCGCACGCAGGTAGCTGATTTGGAAAGCGGTCTTGCAGCCTGGGATTACGAGGCTGTGCGTTTAAATGTTTTTACGGACGTAGTTAAATCTTTCATCGATGTGTTAGCCATCCAGCAGCGAGTATCTTTGAACGAGGAAATGGTCAGGATTGCGGAACAGTTTTTACAATCCGTCCGGCAGCGCGTTAAGGTGGGAAAGGTTTCGGAAGCAGAGGCGTCGCGCGCCAGCGTTGAACTTTCGGCGGCGCAAATTGAATTGGAACATACCAGACGCGCGTTGGATGCGGCTCGTAAACGTTTAGCTTCGTTTTGGGGCAGCGCCGAACCTTCCTTTCAAAAAGTGATAGGACAACTGGATACCACCTTTCAACTTCCGGATTTGAAGAAGCTACAGTTATTTTTGCGGCAAAATCCGGACATTGCCCGCTGGTCTGCGGAAATTCAAAAACGGCAGGCGGTTCTGGAGCTTGAAAAAGCGTACAGAATACCCGATCCCACGGTTAGCGGAGGTTTACGCCGATTTGGCGAGAGCGGGGATAACGCTTTTGTTATGAGCGTTTCGCTGCCTCTTCCGGTTTTGGATCGCAATCAGGGTAATATTCGGGAAGCGCAATACCGTCTTCAGCAGACAAATCTTAAAAAGAGGGTCGCCGAAATTAACGTGAAAACCCTTTTAGCGGATGAGTACAATCAATTAATCGCCGCTTTTAATGAAATCCGAATTCTAAAAACCAAGTCTCTTCCCGAGGCGCAAAAGGCGTTTGAAATGATCAATAACGGATACCTGATGGGACGGTATGATCTTTTGGATGTATTGGATGCTCAGCGAACGTTATTTGAAGCCCGATCGCAGTATCTGGACGCCTTACGGAATTATCATCGCAAGGTGGCGAATCTGGAAAGATTGGTCGGACAAAAAATCAGTAATTTGGAATAATGAGTAAAAAAACGAGGGATGAAAGAATGAAAAGAATCAAAAAAAACGGAATATTATCTTTGATATTGTTGATAGTTCTAATCTTTGCCGGTTTGTCTTTTCAACAATGCACGGAGAAAAAAGCCGAAACAAAAGCAGAAGTTAAATCCGGAGCCGGCAGCGAAGAGGGTCATGAAGAACAAATTATCCGGCTGACCGACGAAGAGCTCAAAGAATTCGGCGTCGAAATTGCCGAAGCTGGTCCCGGGCAATTGGAATTACACGCCGATTTTACCGGTGAAATCGCTATCGATCCCGAGCGGCTGGCGCATATCGTGCCCAGATTTCCGGGAATCGTAATGGAAGTTCGCAAACAAATCGGCGATCATGTAAATAAGGGCGATGTACTGGCTATTATTGAAAGCAACGAAAGTCTGGTTTCGTATGAAGTAAAATCTCTCATAAGCGGCACGGTTATCGAAATGCATCTTACCCAGGGCGAGATGATTACAGACGCCACTCACGCTTATTTGGTGGCGGATTTAAGTCATGTCTGGGCGGATTTAAACATTTACCAGAAAGACCTGCCCAATATCAAAGTCGGTCAAACAGCCATAATTACCGGGCTCAAAAAGGATTTGCAATATACGGGAAGAATCTTTTACATAAGTCCGGTAGTCGATGAAGAGACCCGCACAGCGACCGCGAGAGTCGTAATTCCCAATCCGAAAAGAGAGTGGCGTCCGGGTATGTTTGTGACCGCAAAAGTGATTTTTGAGACCCTCGAACTTCCCGTTGTGGTTCCAAAAACGGCTTTGCAAACAGTCGAAAATCGGACGGTCGTATTTATCCGAACCGAAAAAGGATTTAAGCCTCAACCGGTTACCGTCGGGCGCTCGAATACGGAGTTTGTTGAGATTGTTTCGGGCTTAAAGAAAGATCAGCAGTATGTCATTAAGGGTGGCTTTACAATTAAGGCTGAATTGCAAAAAGAGTCGTTCGGAGACGAGCATTAATGGTGAATAATCAAAGTGGAAATTTCCGGGATGAAGAAAAAATCGCGGAAATTCGGAAATGTGTGAAATCTGCAGAGGTCTTGTTACCGATTTTCCGCTTTCAACTAAATAAGAGGGATGAAGAATGAAGCAAATAATAAACTTTATCTTGAAAAATCGCCTGTTAATGATCGTGTTAGGCGTTCTGGTCATTGCCGGAGGTTTTTTCAGCTATAAACAATTACCGATCGATGCGTTTCCCGACGTGTCGCCAGCGCTGGTACAGGTTTTTACTGTTACCAAAGGTCTGGCTCCCGAGGAAATTGAAAAATACGTTACCTTTCCCGTGGAAGTGGCAATGAACGGTTTGCCCAATCTGGAACGTATTCGTTCGGTTTCCAATTTCGGTTTATCGGTTGTGAATGTGTATTTTAAAGACGGCACGGACATCTATTTTGCCAGGCAGTTGGTAAACGAGCGGCTGCAGGAGGCAAGGGAACAGATTCCCGAAGGCTTCGGAGAACCGCAAATGGGACCGATTTCCACGGGCATGGGTTTGATCATGTTTTATTATCTGGAAGATGAAACCGGTCAATACTCGTTGACGGATTTGCGGACTATTCAGGATTGGTTAATAAAATACCAGTTACAAACCGTTCCCGGAGTCACGGAAGTGCTGGGGATCGGCGGCTGGGAAAAGCAGTATCACGTGGTATTAGATCCCAACGCCTTGTTGCGTTATAAAGTGAGTGTAAACGACGTGCTCGATAAAATTCGCGCCAACAATCTGAATGTGGGCGCTCAGTTCATTGAAAAGAACGCCGAAGAATACATTGTGCGTTCCGTGGGGCTGGCAAGCGACATCGAGGACATCGAAAACATTGTTGTTAAGGCGGAGCACGGAACCCCGGTTTATCTTAAAGAAATAGCCGACGTGCGCATCGGCGGCGCTATCCGTCGCGGAGTGCAAACCCATAACGGAGCGGGCGAGATCGTAGCCGGAATGATCGTAAAACTGTACGGCACAAATTCTTCTACGGTTATTCAAAGCGTGGAAGAAAAATTAGCGGAAATCAATAAAATACTGCCGCCGGGAATTAAGATTAAACCCTACTACGAACAAAAAACGCTGGTGGAAGCCGCGGTGGCAACGGTTACCGACGCCTTAAAAGAAGGCATTGTTTTGGTTGTGGTGATTTTAATGATCTTTTTGGGCGCCTTCCGTCCCAGTCTGGTTGTTGCCATTGCCATTCCGTTTTCCGTGCTTTTTGCAATGATCGGAATGAAATATTTGGGCATATCGGCAAATTTAATGTCCTTCGGGGGGTTGGCAATCGCCATCGGTATGATGGTGGATGGGAGCGTGGTAATTGTAGAAAATGTCGATCGACTGCTGCGCGAATCTGACCCGGCTGAACCGCGGATTCACGTTATCGCGCGCGCGGTCACCGAGGTGTTGCGTCCCATTGTGTTTGCCATTCTCATTATTATTATCGTTTTTCTTCCCCTGTTTACTTTGCAGGGAGTGGAAGGAAAAACTTTTCGTCCTTTGGCTTATACCATCGCTCTTGCCATGAGCGGATCGCTCATATTTGCCGTTGCTCTGGCGCCGGTGCTTGCCTTTATTTTAATGCGTCGTCCTAAAAAACCGAAAAAAGGCGAAGGACATCGGGAAATCTGGATTTTAAGGACATTATTAAAATTTTATCGTCCGCTTGTTGCTTTTTTTGTAAAACGCCGTGCGTTTGCCGTCGGTCTGGCTGTTCTTTTATTGTTTGTCGGAGCGATTGTCTATCCTCGTCTCGGGTCCGAATTTACTCCCACCTTGCAGGAAGGCACAATTGTGGTTCGCTTGACAATGGCGCCGTCTATTTCATTAAATGAAAGCACGCGCATCACTCAAATTGTCGAGCGCAGGATTTTAAAAATTCCGGAAGTTAACGAGGTGGTTACCCGAATCGGAAGAGGCGAAGTGGGTGCTCATACCGATCCAGTAAACAGCGCCGAGATGTACATTCTGCTGAAGCCGAGAGAAGAGTGGCGTACAGCCGAAACCCAGCAGGAACTGGAAGATGTGATAAGAGATGAAATAGGCAATGTTCCCGGCGTGCTGGTTAATTTAACGCAGCCAATTCAGATGACTGTGGATGAATTACTGGAAGGCGTTCGGGCTCAATTGGCGATAAAACTGTTCGGAGACGATCTGGAAGTGTTGAAAGAAAAAGCCGATGAGATTGTTCGGGTTATCGAGCAAGTGCCCGGCGCCGCGGATGTTCAGGCTGATCAAATAAGCGGAACCCCGCAATTGTTGATTAAGGTGGATCGGCACGCTATTGCCCGGTACGGGATTAACGTGGAAGATGTGCAGGAAGTAATTCGGGCAGCCGTGGGCGGCGAAACAGCCGGTCAGATTTTCGAGGGGGTGAGGCGCTTTGATATTTTGGTTCGTTTTGCTCCGGAATTTAGGAGCACGCCCGAAGCTATCAGCCAGATATTGGTGGAAGCTCCGAACGGCGTTCACGTGCTTCTTTCGCAATTGGCAACGATTCGGGAAATTGTGGGACCGCGCCAGATTACGCGTGAAAACAGCCAGCGTTTTATCACAATCCAATGTAATGTCGTCGGACGGGATATCGGTTCTTTTGTGGAAGACGGTCAAAAAGCCATTGAGCAAAAGGTTGATTTGCCGCCGGGATATTTGGTTACCTGGGGCGGGCAGTTCCGCTTACAGCAAGAGGCAAACAAACGTCTGGCTGTGGTGGTGCCCATCACGTTGCTCATTATATTTCTCCTGCTCTTCACCAGCTTTAATTCGCTAAAGAATTCTTTGTTGATTTTTTTAAACATACCCTTGGCGCTGGTAGGAGGGATTGTGGCGTTGTGGATTTCGGGTCAGAATTTGTCCGTACCGGCGTCCGTCGGTTTTATTGCCTTGTTTGGAATTGCGCTCTTAAACGGAATTGTTTTGATAACCTATCTGAACCAATTGTTAAAAGAAGGATTGCCGATAGACGAGGCTTCCGTCAAAGGCGCCTGTTTAAGACTGCGTCCGGTATTAATGACCGCCTTTGCCGCGGCTCTGGGCATGGTTCCGCTGCTCTATTCCACAGGAGTCGGAAGCGAAGTGCAGCGTCCTTTGGCTACGGTTGTGGTGGGCGGTCTGGTTACATCCACCGCGCTTACTTTACTGGTGCTGCCGGCATTGTATAAGTGGTTTGCGATAAATATCGAAAGCGAAAAGGAATTGGATTAATAAGATTTAACTATTTATGATGGCGGGGATTGTCCCGGACAAAGAAGGCGCGTTCGGTCAATTTTTCCGAAAAATCGCGTTTTTGTCCGGGATTTTCCGGTCATCTGTATTTTGCCAAATAAAAAAAGGAGTAGAAGATGAAACACATTATTGCCTACATTAAGCCTCACAAATTAAGCGAAGTGACTCTTGCTTTGCACAAAATCGAGGGGTTAACCGGCATGACGGTGCTCGAAGTCAAAGGATTCGGACGCGGGCGGAAGACAGAGGCTTCGCTTGAAGAGCAGTTGTACGATTTCGTGCCTCATCTTAAAATCGAGATATTTTGCCTGGACGAATTGGTTAAATAAATCGTTTCCACCATAGAAAATGCGGCGCATACCGGTTTACGCGGCGACGGTAAAATTTATATCTGCGATTTGCAGGATGCGGTCAGAATCAGCAGCGGCGAACGGGGAGAGGCTGCCGTTTAAAGCCCGTTATTTTAATTTTCAAAATTGAGCCAAAAGTCTTATCTTACGAATAAAAAGGATAAATTATGTTAAAACCCAAAGTAATTTTTGCAGCTTTTTTATTTTTATTTTCAATTTTTGCTCTTTATATGTGGATCAATTCTCTGGAAGCGCCAAGCCACACGCATTCGGAAGACGAGGGAACGAGCCGGGTAAAGAATATTGAGAAGAGTATTACTGAGTTGGAAAAGCGTCTGGAAACCAATCCCGATGATTTTAATATTTTGATGGCGCTGGGGCACGCCTATCTTGAACTCCAGAATTACAAAGACGCCCAGAAATATTTCGGAAAAGCGGCTCAGATAAACCCCGAATCCGCTGAAGCTCAAACAGACTTTGCTCTTACATTAAGCAAAAACAATTCCGTTAAAGAAGCCCTGGCAATACTCGAGAAAGTGACCAAAACATTTCCGGAGTATGGCGACGGCTGGCTGCAGTTAGCGGTAATTTATCGTTTTAGTTTAAAAGATAATGAAAAGGCGTTGTATAATTTCCAAAAATTTATGGAAGTGGAAAAACAGAGTGAATTAATACCCAGGGTAAAAGAAGAGATTAAAAAGATTAAGGCGGAAATGAACATCCAATAATTCCCGCCCGATGATTGAGCCCGGAATTTCAAAGAGACGTTAATTCACTATCAAAAAACGGAGATAATAAAAAAGTGGAAAAGAAACTCCAAATTGAAATACCCTTATTATTGCCGCAGGTGAAGGATGAGCGGGATCAATGCGTTCGGCAACTGATCGATCGTTTGCAGATTCACCGCGGAATAGAACAGGTTCACATCGACTCCACGAACGGAGAAGCGGTGCTGTGTCTGCATTACGATCCCAATTTGATTTCGCTGGAAAAGCTCCGGCGGCTTACCCGGCAGGCAGGAGTTGAAATCAGCAAACAATTTCGGCACGAAACATTGAAAATCAGCGGAATGGATTGTACCGACTGCGCTTTGAGCATAGAACACATTCTGGCGCATAAGGACGGCGTGATCACGGTTTCGGTGAGTTATGCAGCCGAAAAAATCCGCATCGAATACGATGCGCACAAAATAAACCACAAACAGATTATTCGTTTTATCCACCAGTTAGGTTATGAGGTGGATGAAAAAAAAGAGGAAAACTGGTTTCAACGAAACCTGGAACTGATTCTTTCGCTGGCTTCCGGTTTCTTTTT
>JAJRSN010000479.1 GCA_024278715.1 Calditrichota bacterium | reverse complement strand
TCGGAAAGTTCTTCCAAAATTTGCCGCGTCTCACGGCAATACTGACATTCGATTTCCTGAGTGAAATTAGTAATAATTACTTCGTTTTCCATTTTGGAAAATAAATTGCGAATATATTCTTTGTCTTTTTCCTGAAGAAATCCCATTTTTCGTCCTCCCCTCAGTTTAGACTGTTTATTGCCGTCGCGTAATAATCCAGTTTAGCGGTAATCGTTTTTTTCGGAACCGCGCCGACAATTTGATCGGTCACTTCGCCGTTCTTAAAGATCATTAACGTCGGAATACTCATAATATTGTATTTGGCGGCGATTCCAGGATTTTGATCGGTGTTCAGCTTAACGATTTTAATTCTGCCGGCGTATTCGGCAGCGATCTCTTCCAATACGGGCGCGATGATCCGGCACGGCGCGCACCATGGCGCCCAAAAATCGACTAATACCGGGACGGTCGATTTTAAAACCACCTGTTCAAACGAATTTTCATCCACTGTAATCGGTCTCATCTATCTCTCTCCTTTTTTGTTATTTTCGATTTCAAATTTGTTCTTGGTTTTGATGCATTTCTAAAATAAAGGATACATTTCGGGATTACGCGGCGCAAGGCTGTTTGAACGCGGACCCGAAATCGCGTTTAAAATAAAAGCCTCCGGGAATGAAAAAGATTTTTAATTTGAGGAACAAAAACCGGAACAAATATGCGAAAGAAACGGCTGGTTATTTATCGGACTTTGATTTGGAGTAATCTTCAAGATCTAATATTTTCATCAAACGATTGTTCACGTCCTCGGGTAAATCTTCCGGACAATCCATCTCCCGACACAACAAGATTGTCTTTTTGACCGTATCGTAATACACCTTGCAGGTCGGGCAATTGTTAATATGCTCCAGAATTTCCTGACAGGACGGGTGGTCAAGGTCTTCACCCATTAATTCGCAAATTTGCTTAATTCGATCTTTAGGATGTTGAAGCATGGCTGTCTTTTAGCCTTTCTTCAAAATAATCTGACAAATAATCTCTTAAAAATTGTCTTGCTCTGCGCAAACGAATTTTTACGTTTTCTTCCGTAATATTCAAAATTTCGCTGGTTTCTTTGATTGACAATCCTTCGATATCTCTTAAAACAAAAACGCCGCGATAGATATCGGACAGTTTGTTTATGGCGTCATTTAATTTGTTCCGGACTTCGCCGTCAAAAACGCCGACGGACGGATCTTGACTCCAGTCCACAAATACGCGGCTCTCCACGCTTTCCTGAAAATCCGGGTCGTCGTTGAGTTCCTGAAACACCACCTTCTTTTTCCGCAGCCGCATTAACGCGGCGTTAGTCGCAATTCGATAAATCCAGGTGAAAAACGACGAACGACCGTCAAAGGTATCGATTTTTTCAATGACCGTTAAGAATGTCTCCTGCAGAACGTCTTCGGCGTCTTCTTTTCGTCTTAAAATTCGAAGCACTAAGTTGTAAATACGTTCGCTGTATTTATTCACCAAAGTCGCCAACGCAGCCCGATCGCCGTTTTTCGCACGTTCTACTAATGCTTTTTCGTCCAACGGTCTTCTTTCCTTTTATGATGTCGGAAAAAAATCAATGATACAATTTTTTGCCCGATTGTTCGTTTAAAGTTTCAATTTAAAAAAAGTAACCAATACCGACAAATTTAATTCCGCGGATTTTTTTTATCGTGATGAAATTCTTTTTACCGTTTTGCAGTTATGATTTACCAAAAGTCTTATATTGAAAAGCGCGATTTCGGAAAATTTTGTTCTGTAACTTGCCGTGTCTTAAAGCATCAAAGGACAAGGTTTAATGAAATTTTTTAAATTTGGCGTTTTGAAAATCAATAAATTAAATTACAATAAACATTTCTAATGAAAGCAGGAGATTGATATGGCAGAGAATAAGCATTACCGGGTGATCATTCTTGGATCGGGACCTGCCGGATTGACGGCGGCTATTTACACGGCGCGCGCCGGATTAAAACCATTGGTTTTGGAAGGCAATGAACCGGGCGGTCAGTTGACCATTACTACCGAAGTGGAAAATTATCCGGGTTTTCCGCAGGGTATTCAGGGACCGCAGTTAATGCAGGACATGCGCGAGCAGGCGGTGCGTTTCGGCGCGGAAACGAAGTTCGAGATGGCAACCGAGGCGGATTTCTCGAAGAGACCATTTGTTGTTAAAACCGACAGCGAAGCCTATACAGCCGATGCGGTTATCATTGCCACGGGCGCTTCGGCTCGCTGGCTGGGACTGGAATCGGAAAAACGGTTGATGGGAAAAGGCGTTTCAGCCTGCGCAACCTGCGACGGATTTTTTTACAAAAACAAAGAAGTTATTGTGGTTGGCGGCGGCGATTCGGCGATGGAAGAAGCGACCTTTTTAACCAAATTTGCCAAAAAAGTTACCGTTGTTCATCGCCGTGATCAGTTCCGCGCCTCCAAAATTATGATTAAAAAAGCGGAAGAAAACCCTAAAATAGAATTCGCCTTGAATAAGGTTGTTACCGAAATTCTCGGCGATGAATTTGTTACCGGTGTTCGTTTAAAAGACACCAAAACCGGTGAAGAGACCGAAATAGCTGTGGACGGCGTGTTTATGGCTATCGGACATAAACCAAATACTTCCATCTTCAAAGGGCAGATCGATATGGACGAGACCGGTTACATCAATACCGTTCCGGGCAGCACAAAGACCAATATTGAGGGTGTTTTTGCCTGCGGCGACGTTCAGGATAAGGTCTATCGGCAGGCAATTACCGCGGCGGGCACGGGATGCATGGCAGCGCTGGATACCGAAAAATTTCTCGAATCAGCGCAGTGAGGAAAGATAAGTGACAATGTCGTGACGTGTGATGAGTGTCAGAAAGCAGTGGGCAGTAGGCAGAAAATAGTAAAATGTTTGTTTTAAGAAAGAAATACTTTTATTGGATTATTTAAACTTTTAAGTGATAGCGTAAAAAACTCATTACGCATTTGTCGCTTTTGCCTGAAGGGATGCCCTTGTTCTGCGTTAAAGATCTCCACTTTTAATTTCCCTCTTTCAATATATCCCGTGCAAGAGGGGAAGGGGGGAACGCCGAAGGCAAGGGGGGTCTTATTCTCAAACTGCGAAATCTCTGAGTACTCTTCACGCATCATTCATCACGCGTCACGTTTTTGTCATTTGGTCATTCGAATTTGTTTCGGATTTCGAGATTCGAATTTCGGATTTACGGTTTTTAGTTTGATAGATTATTACTATTTTACAAAGCAGTTTTTACCTACGGATAAAAAAATTAACCGCAAAGCTCGCCAAGGAGGCG
>JAJRSN010000478.1 GCA_024278715.1 Calditrichota bacterium | reverse complement strand
ATTCTGGTTCTGTCCGTGATGAACGGCTTTGAGCAGGAGGTGCGTTCGCGCCTGCTCGGAGCGGATGCTCATTTGAGAATCCGCAAATTCTACCTTGAGCCTATTACGCGAACCGATTCTCTTTTGAAATTAGCAAAAAACACCAAACATGTGATCGGCGCTTCGCCCGTGATTGTTGACAAGGGAATGATTTCGGGAAAAGAAAAGCAATACGCCACTGTGGTAAAGGCGATTGACCCCGATATGGCAAGCGAGGTCACCGATTTAAAAAGCAAAGTTATTTTGGGAGAACTCGATTTTACGCCGCAACTGATTCACGGGAAAATGTTGCCCGGCATTGTTCTGGGGCGGTATCTGGCGGACGCTTTGTTCGCCACGCATATCGGCGATGTGGTAACCCTGTGGACAATGCCCAAAGAAGGCGGAATTTTTTCCCAGCCGCGGGTTAAACAATTTTATGTGGCGGGTCTGGTGGAAATCGGCTATTACGAATACGACAAAACGCTGTCTTACATTTCGTTGAAAGACGCCCGGCAGCTATTTGGAATTAAAGGCGTCACCTGGATTGAACTAAAACTGGATAATTACGAATTAGCCGGCAAAGTCGCGGCAAAGCTCGAAGAAGAATTGGGCTATCCTTACACAACAGAAACCTGGTTCCAACTGAATCGATCCCTCTATTCGTGGATGGAAATTGAAAAATGGGGAGCTTTTGTGATTCTTAGCCTAATCATCATGGTAGCCGCATTCAATATCATCAGTTCATTGATTATGGTAGTGATGGAAAAGACCCGTGAAATCGGAATATTGAAATCCATGGGCGCCTCCTCAAAATCGATTATGAAAATCTTTTTGTACGAGGGATTATTGGTGGGAATAATCGGTACGTTTTTGGGCTGCGCCATCGGTTACTCGGCTGGATTTATTCAACTGCATTTTAATGTGATTTCGCTTCCGCCGGACGTTTATTTGATTAATTCGCTGCCGATTGTGATGAAGTGGGCGGATTTTGTGGCTATTGCAAGTATTTCGGTTTTGTTAAGTTTGTTGGCGTCGCTATATCCGGCTTATCGGGCGTCGCAGTTAATGCCGGTTGAGGCAATAAGATATGAGTGAGCTTATGAAATATATTATTCGCGTAGAAGACCTGTACAAAATTTATAATACCGGTCCTATTAAGGTTGAAGTTTTAAAAGGTATCAGCTTAAACGTAAAACCGGCAGAAGTTGTTGTAATAAAGGGACCCTCTGGGGTTGGAAAAAGCACGCTGCTGCACATTATCGGCGCTCTCGATCTTCCTTCGTCCGGTAAGGTTTTTATTGACGGTCAGAGTCTGGATCAATTGAACAATTCCGATTTGGCGCGGTTTCGCAATCAGGCTATCGGTTTTGTTTTTCAATTTCACCATCTGCTTCCGGAATTTACGGCGTACGAAAATGTTTTAATCCCTTCGTTTATGCACGAACCGTTAACCAAAGAAAAAGAAGAATACGCACGCCGTCTTTTGGACGATGTGGGACTTTCCCATCGTCTTAGCCACAAACCAAACGAGCTGTCGGGCGGAGAGCAGCAGCGCGTGGCGGTTGCGCGCGCTTTGATCAACAAACCAAAGGTTCTTCTTGCCGATGAGCCGACCGGTAATCTCGATCGGAAAAACAGTGAAATGCTTTACGATTTGCTGTTGGATCTCAATCAAAGATTGAATCAAACGCTGATTATTGTGACCCATGACGATCACATGACTTTAAAAGCCCATCGAATTATCGAATTGGATGATGGTCGGATAGTAAATGAAATAAGGCGGGTTTAATCCGTTTTTATGTCTGGAAAAGAGAAGACATACGAACTGCAATTTATTAAAGGAATCGGTCCAAAGCGTGCGGCGGTTCTGCACCGATACGGAATTCGAACATATCTTGACCTGTTGAATTATTTTCCGAGAAAATATGTGGATCGCAGTAATATTGTTGCGCTTGATAAATTGCAGCCGGATCAGGAAATTACCGTTATCGGAAGGGTTGAAGCAGCCGGTATTCGTCATGGGCGGCGGCGATTGTTTTACATTGTTCTCAGCGACGGAAAAGGCATATTGGAGGCAGTCTGGTTTAACGGGATCGATTATTTTAAAAAAATTTTCAAGGTCGGCGAATGGGTGTCTCTTTCGGGAAAAGTTGTCTTTTACCGCGGTTTTCAAATCACACACCCCGAGTACGATCGGCTTGGCGAGGGAGAGCTCGATAATTTGATGCACACGGGAAAGATTCTTGCTTTTTATCCGGAAAACGAAGCTTTTAAGCGGGTAGGATTGAACTCTTACACTTTCCGCAGAATTTTTTTTCATTTATTGAGTAAAAAGACGCCCGAGATCGAAGAGTACTTTCCTCCGGAGCTGAAACAAAAACGAAGCTTTATTAACCGGGCTGAAGCCTACCGACAAATCCACATTCCCGAAGATCAAAATATTTTGAAAAAAGCCGTTTACCGCTTCAAATACGAAGAATTCTTTAATCTGCAGCTAATGCTGGCTCTTCAGAGAGCTCATCAAAAAGCACAGCCTATCGGTTTTGCTTTTGAAAAAAAGAGCGAACGCCTCGCCAAACTGTATCACAATCTGCCTTTCGAAATGACAGAAGCTCAAAAACGGGTTGTCAAAGAAATCCGCAACGATATGAAATCGCCGTCTCCGATGAATCGTTTGTTGCAGGGCGATGTGGGCGCCGGGAAAACTCTGGTTGCCCTTATGGCGATGCTCATTGCGATTGATAACGGCAAACAAGCTGCGCTGATGGTGCCCACGGAAATTTTAGCCGAACAGCATTTTTTTAATATTCGTAAATTGGTAGAACCTTTAAATGTTAAAGTGCATTTGATCACCGGAAGCATATCGCAAAAAGAGCGGAAATCCATAGCTCAAGACTTAAGCGGCGGCGAACCGCAAATAATCATCGGAACGCACGCTCTTATTTACGACAGCGTGAATCTGCCCGATTTGGGGTTGGTCGTGATCGATGAGCAGCACAGATTCGGCGTGTTGCAGCGAGCCCGGTTGATCGAAAAGGGACTGCGGGCTGATGTGCTGGTTATGACAGCCACGCCTATCCCCAGGACGCTTGCGCTTACCGCTTACGGTAGCTTGGATGTTTCGGTTATTGACGAGCTGCCCCCCAATCGCAAACCTGTCACAACAATCTGGCGTTTTGACAATTCTGCATCTAAAATTTATGATTTTATTAAACAACGCGTAAACGTCGGAGAGCAGGCTTACATTATCTATCCGCTGGTGGAAGAAAGCGAAAAATTAGACCTTAAAGCGGCGACCGAGGCTTACGAACAATTAAGCGCCACTGTTTTTAAGAATAACAAGGTAGGGCTGCTTCACGGAAGAATGAAGCCCGCGGAAAAAGATCGGGTAATGACCGAATTCGTGAAAAACAAAATCCAAATTTTAATTTCGACGACAGTGATCGAAGTTGGTATTGACGTTCCCAACGCCACGATTATGCTTATCGAACACGCGGAGCGATTCGGTCTTTCTCAGTTGCATCAGTTACGGGGACGTGTCGGACGCGGCAGGCAAAAGTCGTATTGCATTTTAAAAACTCCCTACAATATCGGGGAAATTGCGCAACAACGCATGAAAATTATGACCGAAACGCACGACGGGTTTGTAATCGCCGAAAAAGACCTGGAGTTGCGAGGATGGGGAGATTTCTTCGGAACAAAACAAAGCGGGATGCCGGATTTCAAGATAGCCAATCCCATAACCGACCGCCCGATTTTGGAAGAAGCCAGAGAAGACGCCTTTGGGTTGGTCAGGAGCGATCCGTTTTTACGCAAGCCGGAGCATAAAGACCTCCTCCGATACCTGAGGCAGCATCTGAAAGATCGAATGGAATTAGCCAATATTAGCTGAAATCAACAAAGAAAGAATTTTTATGGACGATAAAACCAGACTGACCATTATTATTCCTCACTACAACGGAAAGCGGATTTTAAACGATTGTCTGAATTCGTTGTTCAAAAATACGTTTAAAGATTTCGTTATTTTGCTGATCGACAACGGCTCTACTGACGGAAGTCAGAAAATGGTGAAAGAAAAGTATCCGCGCGTTAAGATCATCCAAAACGAGGTTAACAAAGGCTATGCGGGGGCGTGCAATCAGGGAATTGAACTGGCGCGAACCGAGTACGTTCTTCTTTTAAATAATGACACCGTGGCGCCCGAACATTTTTTGCGGGAAATGATGCGCGTAATGGAACAGAATCGGTTAGCCGCCATGGTGCAGCCCAAAATTTTGTCCATTCAGGACAAGCAGTTTTTTGATTATTCCGGCGGCGCCGGAGGAGAAATGGATGTTTTAGGCTATCCCTTTGCCCGCGGCAGAATTTTTGATACGGTTGAAAAAGACAAGGGGCAATACGATAATTTTTCCAAACGCGTCTTTTGGACTTCGGGTTGCGCGTTGCTTTTACGAAAAAGCGTTGTCGAGCAAATCGGTTTGCTGGACGAGGACTTTTTTGCCCATCAGGAAGAAATAGATTTGAATTGGCGCGCCCAGTTAGCGGGATTTCATAATTTGGTGGCGACAAACACCTATATTTACCATTATTCCGGCTATACCCTGCGCAAGGATAATCAACATAAAATGTATTTGAACCACCGCAATAATCTGATTATGATGATTAAAAATTATTCCCTGCCCACACTGCTTCTTGTTCTGCCGATCCGGATTTTGTTTGAAATGGCGACAGTGATAGCCGATTCAATTTTGTGGAACGGCAAACGCGGAAAGGCGGTGCTGCACGCCCTTTCTTTTATTTTCAGCCATCCTTTGTTGATTTTAAAAAAGAGGCGGCAGGTACAAAAACTCAGAAAAGTTTCCGATCGCGCGATAATTGCCAACATGTATCGCGGAAGCGTGGTAATCGATCACTATGTCCGCAAGCGGCTGCCTTATGATTGCGTAAATAAATTTCGCCGCTAAATGAACTCTGACCCTTGTAAATGCATTTAATCTTCTATTATGTTGAATGAGCATAGGGTAGCCCCCGTTGTTTTTGGATTTGGAGATAAACATTTATTGTTAAGGGAATTGCGTTGTTTTTTTCGAAAAAAAGATTTTCGGGCAATTGCAAGAAGTCCAAAAATCAACTTGCTAATAACGTGTATTTTCAGTACTTTTTACACTTTTATAAACCAAGCAGAGGGTGAAGTCAATGCAAATTAAAACATTACATCGATTGGTTGCCGCTATTGTTTTTGTTATTGCCGCGGTTATTTATTTAATGACAATGGCTCCTACTATGTCTTTTTGGGACTGCGGTGAATTTATTGCCAGCAGTTATATCGGAGGCGTTCCCCATCCGCCGGGTTCCCCTTTGTTTTTATTGGTCGGGCACATCTTTTCATTCATTCCTTTCGGAGATCCTGGCTGGCGGACAAACCTTATTTCCGTTATTACCAGCGGTTTAACCGTAATGTTAACCTACTTGATAATTGTGCATTTGGTTAGAGAATGGAAAGGCGATCTGAAAGAGAAATCGGATTGGTACCTTGCCATTTTTTCCGGCGTTCTCGGAGCTTTGACTTTTGCCTTTACGCATAGTTTTTGGTTCAACGCGGTCGAAACCGAGGTTTACGCCTCGTCAATGCTTTTTACCTCTTTGGTTGTCTGGTTGATCCTTGTCTGGGCGACAAAAGCAGATGAGCCGGGCAATGAACGCTTTTTGCTGCTGATCGCCTATTTGGTGGGTCTGGCTATCGGCGTGCATCTGTTAAATGTTTTGGCGATACCCTTTGTTGCTCTTGTGTTTTTTTACAAACGCTTCGAATTGAATACAAAAAATTTTATTATCCTGATGATTGTTACCGTTTTGGTCATTCTTGCCATTTATCCGGGGATGGTAATCTACTTGCCGATTTTGGCTTTATCCGTTGGTTTTCAGGGATTGGCGGTCATTTTTCTCGGCGTATTGGCTGGAAGCTTTTGGGCAATCCGCCGCCACAAACACGTCTCTATCCTTATTTTTACCTCGGTGTTGTTAATCATGATCGGTTATTCCACTTTTTCTATGATCTACATTCGTTCAAACCTTGACCCTGCAATCGATGAAAACGATCCCGAAACAATAGAGCGTTTTGTTTATTACATGAAACGCGAGCAATATGGGGAACATTCGGTTTTGGATCGTGAAGGCGTTTGGCGCGCTTCGGAAAATGCGAAGCAATACGACAACGTGTGGGATTTCTTTTGGAACTATCAAATCAAAAAAATGTATGTCCGCTACTTCTTGTGGCAGTTTGCCGGTATGGGGAAGGATGAAAAGAGTGTGGATTACACGCAGTTATTTGCCTTGCCGCTTTTATTGGGGTTAATAGGCATATACTGGCATTTCAGGCGAGACCCCAAATATGCTTTTGCCGTGCTGGCGCTCTTTTTTATGACGGGCTTGGCTATTGTTCTCTACCTAAACCAGCCCGACCCCCAGCCGCGAGAGCGTGATTACAGCTATGTGGGAAGTTTTTTCGCCTTTTCGCTTTGGGTGGGCTTGGGCTATGCAGGCATAATGGAGCTAATAAAAGATAGCTTCAAGCAAAAGGCGGAAAGGTATCGGGTTGCCGTTTTCATTGTGCTGTTGTTGATTGTTCCGGTTCACATGCTGGCTAAAAATTATGACAGCCACGATCGTTCGGGCAACTATGTAGCCTGGGATTATTCCTATAATATGCTCGTTTCATGTGAGCCCAACGCCATCTTATTTACCAACGGAGATAACGACACATTTCCGCTCTGGTATTTGCAGGAGGTTGAGCATATCCGGAAAGATGTGCGAATTGTGAATTTGAGTTTACTGAATACCGATTGGTACATCAAACAGTTGCGCGACTGGGAGCCGAGAGTGCCCATGCGCATTAATAATTTTGACCTTGAGCATGTGGGAATAAAGCCCTGGAAAAAAGGCAAGTACAATTTAAAAGTTCCCAAAGATGTGGCTGAAAAAGCGGCTCAGCAATATAAAAAAGAATTTAATCTGCCCAATATCGAACCGCCCGATAAAATTCAGTTTACGGTTAAACCGACGTTAAAGTCGCCTTACGGGGAAGGCTATTTGAGAACTCAGGATTGGATGATCCTGAATATTCTTGCCGCAAACAAATGGCGCCGTCCCATCTATTTCGCGGTAACCGTGCCGCGAAGCAATATGTTGGACGAGCTTTACAACTATTTCCGTATGGACGGTCTTGTGATGAAATTGGTTCCGTTCAAAAACTGGGAAATTTCTCCCACGGAATTGCGGACGAATTTACTCGAAAAATATCAATATCGGAATCTGAATAATCCGGATGTTTATTTTAACTGGAATATCAAATCGCTGCTGCAAAATTATCGTTCCGGGTTTTTACAATTAGCCGAATATTATACACAACGGGGAAACTTTAACAAGGTAAAAGAGATTCTGTCGTTTATGGACAGTAAAATCTCTCCCGAGGTAATCCCCTGGACAAACCGGACCATGCAGCTTGTGACGGACGCTTTTAGAGTAGCCGCGGATACGACCTATCGGGATAGTTTGCTTTATGATGATTCCCGGGTGAATGATTTAACCACGATTTCAGAACATTTGTTGAGAATGCGCAGGGCAAATTATGCGCTTCCGCTGTTGGAAAAAGCCTATGAACTGAATCCGACCAATCCGCGTAATTTAGGATTGCTGATCAATGCCTATCAACAGGTGAATGAACGGAAAAAGATCGTGCGGGCTTTGGAAAACTGGTTAAAGCTGTTCCCGAGCGATAAAACGGCTCGAAAAATGTTGAATTCTTACAAGTCTCAGGTAGCACAATAGGCAGATGCGCTTTGCTCGTAACATATTAAAGATAGTAATATCCGCCGGTTTGCTTGGATACTTGATTTACAAGGCTGAACCGATGCGCGTGGTTGCGGTTTTTGAAAAAGTGCAATCCCATAACGGGCTGGTCTATCTGTTTATTGCATTCTTAACCATGCTGGTAGCCGTCTGGTTTTTAGCGCTTCGCTGGCGGGTTCTGCTGCGCGGTTATCGGTTTAATTTAAGCACCGGGCAGTTGTTCGGATTCTATTTAATCGGAATGTTCTTTAACAACTTTCTGCCCTCCAGTATCGGAGGTGACGTAATGCGCATATACAAAGTTATTGCAGCCACAAATCACCGGGCAAGCGGATTTGCCTCGGTAGTCATTGAAAGAATAATGGGTATTGCGGCTACGCTTTTTTTAGCCATCCTGGCTCTGGTTTACGTTTCACAGCAGTTTCACGACGAGCGTTTGTTGTACACTGCTCTGATTTTGTTTTTACTGATAATCGTCTTTTTTATGAGTCTGATGCGCGATCGAACATTCCGGTTAATTTTAAGGCTCTTTGATAAATTCACGATTTTTGAAATCGGACAAAAATTCAATAAACTCTTCGAAGCAATCCATTACTTTCAGTCCAGACGGCGAATTTTCCTTTTTGTGTTTTTGTTTTCGCTCGCTTCGCAGTCGTCGATTGTTTTGATGAATTTTTTTCTGATTAAGGCTTTTGAAATTCCAGTTAGTTTAGGCTATCTGTTTATGGTCGTTCCCGTCACCTTTGTGATGACCATGCTACCTTCCATTAACGGACTTGGAATTCGTGATCTGGGATTTGTCAGCCTTTTGGGGCAAATAGGCGTTACAACCGCCGAAGCGCTTACCCTTTCGTTTATGAATGTGATTATACCTACGATTATATCGATAGCCGGCGGAATTTTATTTATGGTTCAAAAAAGTAATGTAAATGCAGGAGGCGATAATGCCTTTGAATCGGATTTTTAAAAAAATAATTATCGCTCCGGTGTTGATTTTGTTGTTTATAGCGGGCTGTGATATTCGACCCACAACTATGGGTTATCCCTATCGCATTTTTATTATAGCCGATTCGACCTTATGGAAAGATATTCAGCAACCCGTGAGCGACAAGTTTGAAGGCGAAGTGCTTACTCCCGGTTCGGAAAAAAATTTCTACTTCACCTGGATCCCTTTAGACAAGCTGAATGAATTTAAATCGCGTATGAATCTGTTCTTTTTTGGCGTTGCCAACGAACCCGGAGAAGTAAACGATTATCTGAAAGAATCTTTGCCTCAGGAATTTCAACAGGGAGTGAATGAAAACCGCTACTTCTATCTGTTTAAGGATGATCTTTTTGCCAGACAGCAGATCAGTTTGTTCATGTTTGCGAAAGACCGCGCTTCGTTTAAAAGAAATTTCGAAGAACTCAAAGATCAAATTTATCGAACTTTCGAGAAAAAATATTACGCCCGTTTAAAATACGATATGTTTGAAAAAGGCGAACAAAAAGATCTCGAAGAATATATTGCGAAACAATTCGGATTTACAATCAGAGTCCAGCACGATTATTTTATCGCCATTCAGGACGTGCAAAAACCTTACCTGTGGCTGAGACGTTTTGATCCCGATCGCTGGGTTTCAATCTGGAAAATCAGAGGGGACAGCTCTTTATTTGCCCTCGATACCTTAGCCGGCATTCGCGACAGTTACACCAAAAAATATTATGAGGGCGATTATGTAATCAGAGAGGATTCACGTTTAATTCAAACGGACTTTCGCGGAGAGAAAACATATAAAATGGTCGGCGTTTGGCGCAACGACTCTATTTTAGTCGGTGGTCCGTTCAGGACATATATTGTTCACAATCAACCGGATTCGTCTCTGTATTTTGTTGACATAGCGGTAATGGCGCCAGGTAAATTAAAAAAGCCTTTTCTGGATCAATTAGAGGTTATTGCCAATACATTTGAGATTTTAGCGAAAAAGAAAGTTTCTGCCGATTAATATGATAAGCTTTTATTTGCTGCTTTTGTTAATTTGTAAATGTTCTTTGAATTAATTTTCCTGAAAGGGAGCGAAACGCGATATGCGCATAGCGGTACTGGGCACGATTATTAAAGACCGGATTCATCCACTCAGAGGCGAGGTAACCGAAGGTTTCGGCGGCGTGTTTTATTCCGTTCAGGCGTTGCGCGCTTTGTGTGACCACGATGATACGATTATCCCGATAAGCTATGTCGGAAGCGATTTTTACGATCGGGTTGTCGATTATCTAAAGCAGGATGAGCGAATAAAAACCGAGGGCTTGTATCGGTTGGATGCTCCTAACAACAGAGTTGAGTTGTACTACAAAAGTAAATATGAGCGGGTCGAATATTCTCTGTTTCCCATGCCGCCGCTCGATTATCAAAAAGTGCAGCCGTTTTTAGATGTTGATATTTTGATCGTTAATTTTATTTCCGGCTGGGATATCGGCTTGGATGATTTAAAAAAGGTCAGCCGGAATTTTAAGGGACTCTTGGCGGCGGATATTCACAGTTTGACTTTAGACCGAAAAGAGGACGGGCTAAGGGTGTTTCGCAAAGTGGAGAATTTGGACGAATGGCTTTCCGGCTTGAATATTGTTCAGTGCAATGAAAGAGAGTTCGGTCAGTTGT
>JAJRSN010000477.1 GCA_024278715.1 Calditrichota bacterium | reverse complement strand
AATACCTGACAAAATACACAATCATCAATTGACAAGGCGCACCTCCTATTATTGTTGAATATAGTGATTAATAATGGAAATTGCAGAGATAGCCGCAGTTTCCGTTCGCAATCTGTTTTTACCGAGAGAAAAACAGGTAAACCGATTATTTTTAAAGAGCTCAATTTCTTCGGGACTGAACCCGCCCTCCGGTCCGATTACAACAAGAACCGGTTTATTAGAATTGACAATTCCGTCCGAAAACAAATCGAAAAGTGAAGTGAACTTCGGATCCACTGCTACCAGACGGGTCTCAAATGATCGCGCATAAGATACAAATTTTTCAAATGAATCAAAGACCTGAATGCTCGGCAAATAACTTTGCAAACTTTGCTTTAAAGCCTGCCGAACAATCTTTTCGTAGCGTTTGGTGTTGGAACTGAAATAATTGGCAAAGCGGCTTTTAAAGAAAAGGAATCTTTTAATCCCTAATTCCGTGCCCTTTTCCAGAATAAACTCCATCCTGTTTTGTTTGATAAATCCGGACGCAAGTATGATCTCCGTTTGCGGAAAGGGCTGTTTTTCACTGCTTTCAACATGCAGCTCCAGATGCGGGGACAGTTGGGTAATCCGAGATGTAAATAAAGTTCCCCGCCCGTCGGTTACTGTCAGGATATCGCCCACCTTTTTACGCAAGGTGTGAATAATGTGCTGGCGTTCAAAATCATCCAGAATAATACGATGATCCTTTACGTTTTCCGGTTTCGCGTAAAAAAGCTCCATAATCTTAAAATATGATAAATTCAACATTTAAATGCAAACAATAAACTTCACAAATTTGGTTTTCGCAGCGCTAATTTCCAAAATAATTTTTATTTAATCCAAATATTTTTAATTAATGGCGGATTCGCAATAACTGCCGAACCTATTTTTATCCGGATATTTGGTTTATTAATATATTAACGTTAAAATCCTTGCTTTTTTGGGCGGAAAAGGGTGTAAGCGTTAAGTGGGTGTCACTCGTCCCTTGTTACTCGTTACTCGTTACTTGTTACCCTGTTACTCATCACGCATTACGCATTACGCATCACGACAATTCGTTAAGGGTGTAAGCGTTAAGCGGCTTCTCCTGTCACTCGTCACGACTTTGTTGAATATCGATTTATTCTGAATTTAAGCCCCCCTTTTAATTTCCCCCCCCTTTAAAGGGGGGCTTTACTCAAACTGCACAGTACCTGAATTTTAGAATATTCTTCGTTAACAAAGTTTTGTTTTTAATTTCTGTCATTCAGTCATTCGAATTTGTTTCGGATTTCGATATTCGGATTTTGGATTTAATATCGAGGTTTAGCAGTTAGATTTTTAATAAGCAAAGATTGCCGTTTGCTATCATTGCTTTAATCTTTAATCTTGTAAGAACTTTAATCTTTAATTTTACTCGTTACTTGTTACGCATCTTATTTTTGAGCAATTGTTCCTCAATAAAAATTTTGTCCTTATCTAATTGAACGTAAGGGTATTTTTTTTCCAGTTCTTCTGTGAATTTCAACGTTCGCCGTAAAAATTGCCTGTGCGCCGGAGATTCGGGATTTACCGCTTTATGCCGCAGTGATTTTTTTAGTCTTGAAAAATCTTTAAGCGCGTCTAAAGTGTTTTTGTCAAAAAACATCCGATTGAATTTTTCCCAGATATAATCGAAAGCCAATTGATTGGGATGGGTTAAATTGGGTTCGTAAAAGCGGTAATCCCGCAGATCGTCCGTCAGCAGTTCATAAGCCGGAAAGTAAAAAGAATCGGAAAAATTCCGAATTATTTGATGAACGGCTAAAATCAACGTTGCTTTGCTTTTCTGATTTTCGACGAAGCCGTCCCGCAAATGACGAATCGGGCTTACTGTGAAAATCAGATTGATATGGGGATTAAAGGCGCGAATTCGGCTTATTGTTTTTTGCAGGGCGTTTGTAAGTTCGGCGACATCCGCCAATTTGCGTCGGAATTGTTTTTCGGGAAGTTTGTGGCAATTGGCTACCGGGGCGCGCTGCGGGAGATGATAGTAAACAAAAGCGGTTCCGAAGGTCAGAATAATCCATTTTGCCTGTTTCAGGAATTGATGCGCGTTCGCGATGCTGTTGTTTATTCTTTGCAGACAGATGTTCCTGTCGTGATGTGAAAATGAACTGTGATGCCAGAAGCTGTGCCATTCTTTTTGATAAAAGAATAGGTCTTCTTCTTTAAAGAATTTTTTTTCGATGATAATTTCAAAGGCGTTTGCGATAGACAGTGGATTGTACAACACGCCAAAGGGATTATCCAAAACCGCGAAGTAGTGATCCTTCAACCGCGCGGCAATGTGTTCCGCAAAGCATGATCCGACTGTAATAATTTTGTCGCTGTGTTCAATAAGTTTTGCCGCTTTTTGAACTTCCAATTCAGTCCGGAATCGCATAATTTTACCCGTTGAGTTTATTTTGCATCAACGAACAATCCATCCCGTTGTTGTTAAATTACCGGCTAATCAACACCGCAGTCGAATAAGCTCCCACTGTGTACAGGCTTTGATTGTTTACCGGCGGCGTGCGTTCTTCTTCAAAAATATCTTCCGGCGGTTCTTTGAACGTATCGATAAACACGTGCCAGCGGCGGTTCGCCGAAGCGGGAGGAAGTTCGAACCGATTTTGAACCTTTTCCGCGTTAAACATCAGATACATATCGGGATCACCGGTTTTCGGATTGGCGGCATAAAGCAAACCCAGACAACGGGAGTTTTCCGACCAGTCCGGTTGACCGACCTTTAATCCGTGCCAGCTCATCTCCGGCTTACCGTCGATCGTTTCAACTTTAAAGCGGGTGCGTCTTAACGAAGAATGTTTTTCTCTGAAGGCGATTAATAATTTTACGAATCGCAACAGGTCGTTATTCTCATCGACCAGCCGCCAGTTGATCCAGCTAATATCATTGTCCTGACAATAGGCGTTGTTGTTGCCCTTTTGTGTTCGTCCGAATTCGTCGCCGGCAAGGAGCATGGGCACGCCTTGCGAGAGCAGCAAAATAGTCAGCAAATTTCGTTTTTGTCGCGCCCGAAGTTTTGAAATCAGGGGATCGGAAGATTTGCCTTCCACGCCGCAATTCCAGCTAAAGTTGACGTCCGATCCGTCGCGGTTGTTTTCGCCGTTTTCCCAATTGTGTTTTTCGTTGTACGAAACCAGGTCTTCCAGAGTAAAGCCGTCGTGGCAGGTTACAAAATTTACGCTGTGATAAGGTTCGCGTCCGTCGTCTTCGTAAAGGTCGGCGCTGCCCGAAAGGCGAGTGGCTAATTTAGGCACCATTCCTTTGTCGCCGCGAACGTACCGCCGGATGTCGTCTCTGAATTTTCCGTTCCATTCCATCCAGCGTTGAAAATGCGGAAAATCTCCCACCTGATACAATCCCGCGGCGTCCCAGGCTTCGGCTATCAATTTTGTATTCGCCAGAATCGGATCGTCGGCAATGCGCTCGATCAAAGGAGGATTGGAAAGCACTTCTCCGTTTCTTCCGCGACCCAGAATGGAAGCCAGATCAAACCGGAAGCCATCGACATGCATTTCCATTACCCAGTAACGAAGACTGTCCAATATCATGTCGCGAACGACCGGGTGGTTACAGTTAAGGGTGTTGCCGCAGCCGGAAAAATTCAGATACTCGCCGGTTTTCGGATCGGTCAAATAATAAATCGTTTTGTCCAATCCCTTAAAATGAAAAATCGGTCCGCCTTCGCCGCCTTCACCGGTATGATTGAACACCATATCCAAAATCACCTCGATTCCCGCCTCGTGAAATTTTTTGACCATTCTTTTGAATTCGATGATTACCTTATCTTCCTTGTTGTTAAAGGCGTAAGCCGATTTCGGAGCGAAAAAGCTGATGGGATCATATCCCCAAAAGTTGAGTAATTGTTCGCCGTTCCGCGGATTGACCCGATCGATACCAGTTTCGTCAAAATCGGTAATTGGCATGAGTTCAACCGCCGTAACGCCCAATTCTTTTAGATAAGGAATCTTTTCGGTTAAGCCGAGGAATGTCCCTTTGGCTTTTACGCCGGATGAATGGTGAATGGTGTAACCCCGCAAATGAAGCTCATAAATAATGGTGTCTTTTAGGGGAACGTTTAACGGAGCGTCGTTACCCCAATTAAAAGTGTTGTCAACAATCGCCGAAACGCGGAACGTATGCTTTTTACCGTCGCGTTCAACTTTAAGCGGATGTCCCCATTTCTGTCCCCCACAGGTGATGCGGGCATACGGGTCCAATAAAACAATGCGTTCGTCAACCGGATTGTGTTTTTCCTCGCCTAATATCCGGAAGCCGTATTTAATTCCGTGATCCAGACCCGTAATAAAGGCGTGCCACACGTGTCCGGTGCGGTTAAATTTCGGATCGAGCGGAAATTCGATCAAACGCTCTTTTGTACAGTCCTGAAACAGAACCAATGAAACAGATTTTGCATGGGGAGAAAAAAGAGCGAAGTTTATGCCCCTGTGCATGAGCGTGGCGCCAAAAGGGAAGGGCGATCCGCGATCTATCTCAAATCTCGGATTAATAACGGACAAAACTTTGTTGCGCGTGATTCGATCTATTATATTTTTCATTTTTAACAGCCTTAAAGTGGCTTGCTCATCTTCAGAATCGGAATTATGAACAAACCTGTTTTGAATTTCGGCTTTTCAACCTCGGATTTAATCTCGGTTTTTACTCAACGTTTTTTAAAATTTAAGCGAAAAGAGGGATAAGGTAAAATCTTTATTGCCCGATTGTGTAAAAATGTAGTAAAAAAATAACATAAGAATGTGTAAACCATTTTTATTTTAGCGGAATATTCTTTAATTTACAAAATCAAAGAATAATTAAATTGAAAGGAGATAAACGTGCGAGAAGTTATTGAAGCGTTGGAACCAAAACTGGTATGGAAGAATTTTTATGCTATCGGACAGATACCCCGTTGCTCAAAGAAAGAAGAAAAGATTAGAAACTTTTTAATAGATTTCGCGGAAAAGCGCAGTCTTTCGTGGGATCGGGACGAGGTTGGAAATATTATCGTCCGCAAAGCCGCCACTCCGGGAATGGAAGACCGACCGACCTGTGTGATTCAGGGACACATGGACATGGTTTGCGAGAAGAATAACGACACGCAGCACGATTTTTCGAAGGACCCTATTAAAATGAAAATCGAGGATGGCTGGGTAACGGCAGATGGAACAACGCTCGGCGCCGATAACGGAATTGCCATCGCCATGGCAATGGCTTTGATGGAAGACGATTCGATTGCGCACCCTCCGCTTGAATTTCTGTTCACCGTTGACGAAGAAACAGGTTTAACCGGCGCCACTTCTTTAAAAAGCGATTTTGTGAAGGGTCGCTATCTGCTCAATGTCGATTCCGAAGAAGAAACGACTCTGTTTATCGGATGCGCCGGGGGACAGAACACGATTCTCTGTAAAAACATCGACTTTGTTGAGCCGCACTCAGATTACAAGACCTTTTTGCTGAAAGTCGGCGGTTTACGCGGCGGACACTCGGGATTAAACATTCATGAAGGCTTTGGAAACGCAATCAAATTATTGGCGCGGGCGCTTTACAATTTGAACAACGAGTTTCACTACCACCTTTCGGCAATTAACGGCGGAAGCGCGCATAACGCCATTCCGCGTGAGGCTGAAGCAGTGATCGATGTTCCTGCGGATCAGGTTGACAGGCTTCGGGCTTTTGTTCAAAAATATCAGCAGATTTTCAGAGATGAACTGAAGTTTACGGATAAAGAGGTAACCGTAAGCGTCCAGGAACAACCCAAAGCCCAAAAGGTATTCGGCACGCAGTTTAAAGATCGTTTGGTTGCTGTTTTGTACGCCATGCCTCACGGTGTTATTGCGATGAGCCGCGCCATGGAGGGCGTGGTGGAAACTTCGACTAATCTGGCGACGATTAAAACCGCCGACGATAAAGTGGAGATGTTGACTTCGCAGCGTTCGGCGATCGCCTCTTCGATTACGGATGTTTCGGACAAGGTAAAAGCGCTTGGCGAATTGGGCGATTTTGAGGTCGAACAGAACGACGGTTACCCGGCATGGCAGCCCAATCCCGATTCCAGATTGCTGCAAATCTGTAAATCCATTTACAAAGAAAAGTTCGGTAAGGAACCGGAAGTCACGGCTATTCACGCGGGACTGGAATGCGGAATTATCGGCGAAAAGTACAACGGAATGGACATGATTTCTTTTGGACCTGATATCACGGGCGCCCATTCGCCGGATGAGAAAATCCGGATTGAATCGGTTAAAAATGTCTGGGAATTTTTACTGGAAATTCTCAAGAAGATTGAGTAAAAAGTAACCTGGACAAGCCAGTACCATACAGGAGGTAAGTCGTTAATAGTTATTGATTAAGGGAAAGTGACAAGGTCGTGATGCGTAATGCGTAATGCGTAATGAGTGATGAGTAACAGGGTGACAAGTAACGAGTAACACCCACTTAACGCTTACACCCTTAACCCTTAACGAGTAACGATTAACGAATTAGCGACGAGTAACCAGAAACCAGCAACCCTTAACTCTTAACTCTTACACCTTTACACCCTTTTCCGTCAAAAAAAGCAAGGATCTCAGTGTTAAATAATAAAAGGCGGCGCGAGCCGCCTTTTCTAATATCATCGATTTTCCTGTCCGCCATCCCTCTTTTTTCAAATCCGCATTCCGAAAGGGCGTAAAAAGAAATCTCCTTTACGTTCAGTGCGCCTGATGTTTTACCGGAATTACAAATTCTTCGTAAAATAATCGGTGATCTTCTGGTAAAGATGGACGCGATCCTTGCCGCGCATGTTGTGTTCGTCGCCCGGGTAAACAAAATAATCCAACTGTTTTCCGAGATCAATCGCCTTGCGCAAATAGAGCAGACTATTCTGCCAGACCACAACCGGATCCACAGTT